>JBGPNE010000159.1:0-6363 GCA_041487335.1 Pyrinomonadaceae bacterium | reverse complement strand
CGCGAAGCTCACGGAGACGGCGAGCCCACTCGGCCTTCCAACCAGAAGCCTTTTGTAGTTCCCTGCTTTCTATTACACGGCCAACATGAGCCAGCAGATATTCAAGAATCAGCTGCTTCGAACCCTTCTTTCTGATTGTTTCTTTGATCATCCGGCCTTATGGGCCATTCGCAGTTCCAGTTGCATCTTCATGCTCGCGAGAACGTGTCGTTTATTAAGAGAATTGGCGAGTGAAAGCCCAATGGCTCTCGCGACAAATGGCGGAAGGGCATTGCCCACTTGCCGATAGGCAACAGTCTTGCGGCCCGAGAAATTCCATTCATCCGGAAAAGTTTGCAAGCGCGCCACCATACGAACCGTAAGACGGGGCCGGCCGTCCTTGGGGAAATCTCGATGTGGAGCGTCGTCGGCAATACCCATGCCGTCAACACCTAATTGGCCCCACTGGAGTTTTGCTCGTGTGGGACCCAAGTCTGGCCCTCCATGTTTCTTCGAACCCCCCACGATTGTCGGTGCTGTTCGGTTAGCCTTTTCAACCCAGCCGCTAACACCGGGCCATCCGTGCGCGCTCATCAGGTCTCGTAATGACTCGCCCACCGTTCGAAATCCCGGTACCGGTTCTGGCCAACGGAAGTAGTCCCAATGAGCTTGACGTAATCCAACCAGCAGGAAACGAGGACGAAGCTGGGGCACGCCAAATTCCGAAGCGTTAAGAATCTTCCAATCAACTTGATAGCCTAATTTGGCCAACTTTTCTATAATCCGCCGCCGGTATCTCGCGAACTTGATCGATGCGAGACCTGGAACATTTTCAATCAGAACCGCAGCAGGCTTGGCTTCCTCCACGAGACGTAGGACTGCAGGAAACATATCGCGATCGTCGTCAGCTCCCAGCTGTTTTCCCGCAACGGAGAATGGTGGGCACGGCACTCCAGCTGCAAGCAAGTCGACACCCGCATGATCCCACCCGGAAACCTGCCTTATGTCGTCTTCAATTACATTCCAATGGGGCCGGTTAAGTCGCAGAGTCGCGCAGCACTGCGGCTCAATCTCTATCGCGGCCGCGCAATGAAAACCCGCCATCTCGAGCCCAAGGGCCTGCCCCCCCCCTCCCGCGCACAGTTCAAGAGCCGTTAATTTCATTCCCATGTCACTTTCTTCTCAGGACGGGCTGTTCCTCGATTAGCAGTTTTCCGATTCGTTGCGCAACGGCATCTCCCCGGCTCAACTCGTGTTCCCAAATCCGAAGGGCACGCCAGCCTGCATTCTTCAGCGTTTTCATTACCTCGCGGTCTCTTGCTTTGTTTCGTGCGATCTTATGACTCCAGTACGCTTGATTGCTACCTGGATGTCGACCGTGCTTGGGACAGTGGTGCCAGAAGCATCCGTCGACGAAAACCACAACGCGCTGCTTTCGGAAAACAAAGTCGGGTCGTCCAGCTAGCGGCAAGTGTCTTCGCCAGCCGACGAGGCGATGCGTTCGGAGAATGCGTATAAGTGCAAGTTCAGTATCTTTGTTCCCTGTCGACCGAATGGCCGCCATTACCTGGGATCGCTTCTGAGGTTCAAATACATCTGGCACTAGAATTAATCTCAGCTCGGACCTTTCACGCTATGGAATTCAGGAAGACTCTATCCATATTTCCGCTTGGTTTCAAACATATAGATTCAGAAGGAGCAATCCTGTTCTGCTTTCACACGCGAAATGTTCCAGTATCACTTTCGGATTGAGTTAGTACGGTGCCGCATTGAGCTTGAGTCCCTGGACAAGGCTTAAGCAATGTTAGGCGTTTCTATTCGTCCAGGGGCATCTTCAGCTCGCCCGTGGTGAGGTCAGGCCGGGCGCGGGCCATCTCTTCCGGAGTGGTATCGACACTTGGATGGCCGGGAGTGTTATAGGCACGCTCCTCGTCTGACGGTGCGTAGGGCTCGGTCGAAAGCACTACTTGTGCTGCCGAGATTGTCACACTGGGAGATGTTTCCAGAAAATCCGCCAAACCCTCGCTGCCTCGATGTTCGAGCCAGTGGCGGTAGCTCACCGTCAATATCGCTACCAGTGGGATCGCCAGGAAGATTCCCGCAACACCGGCGAGTTCCGCGCCTGAGAGAATCGCGATAATCACTGCAAGCGGGTGGAGATGTATTCCTTGTCCAATCAATCTTGGGTATACGAAGTAGTCCTGGGCAATGCGCAAGACAGCGAGAAACAGAAGAACCAGGAATGCTGAGAAGAATCCCGTGTGAAGAGTGGCCACAATAATGACGAGGATGGCAATGAGCAGCGGTCCTACCAGCGGCACAAATTCAAACAAGCCCGCGATAAATCCTAATACCAACGGGCTCGGGAGGCCGAGCAGAGTGAAGCCAAGGGCACAAACCAGTCCAATGAAGAGGCAGGCAGTCAACTGAGCACGTGTGTATGCGGCCAGCGTGCTGCTAACGTCCTGGAAAAACTCGTCGCCGCGCCAGCGCCAACGTCCGCGCGGTAACATCTGCAGCGCTGAGCGACGAAAGCTCTCGGCGTCTTTCAAAAGAAAGAAGCTCAAAATTGGAATAAGAATGAGCCAGGGAATATAGGCGACCCATGCCAGCATGCTCTGCAGCACGGCGCTGACATACTCGCCCATCGTGCCGACTACGTTCAGCGCTGCTCTATTGATCGATTCGACCACAGGTCCTGGCATGCGATGAAGGCGAAAATACTCATTGATGCCCTGCGTCTTCTCACCCAGGGTTTTCCAGTATCCCCGGGCTTGCTCGGCGAATTCCGGGAATTGATTACCTAGCTGCGGCACTACGAAAAGAATTGTGACAACTACGGCAGCGACGATGATTAGATATGCCAGGGCGATTGCCAGTGCCCGGGGCATTGTTAAGTGGCGTGCCGAGATTTTGATGGGTCGCCGAAGAAACTCGACAAGTGGTGAGACTAGATAAGCAAAAAAGATCGATAGAATCAGGAGCAGAATGACGCCGGTTAACTTAACGATTACCCAAAGCGTCACCGCGACCACGAGCACAATAAAGAGCACGCGCAGAATGACGCGCGTTTGTGGCCAGGAAGCTTCCGCAGCAGCTTTGGCCGCGGCCCGTGCCATATCGTTTTGCACTTCTTTGTTGCGCACGAGTGTGATCGATTAACCGTGCAGTCTGGCAATGATTCCCCGTACACCATGCTGCTCGGCTGGTGACAGATCTCGAAACTCGACGCCGAAGGTGTCTGGAGTGCCATGATGGACCACCTCACCACGTAAGGCCAATGCATCTTCCTGGTCCATGAGCAACAATCCGAGCCGGTCTCCGACTTTGACGTTCGGACATGCGGGAAGATTGCGTACGCGAACGCCGCCGATACTGATGTCGCCTGGTTCGCCAAGCCCGATCGATTCTTTCAAGCTTATGTCTTCGATGGCGAGCGTCAGCCGCGAGCTAACGTAATAACGCGGCCAGCGGCGCCTCTCATGGTCAGGTAAGGTCTGGGGGATCGTCATACTCCCGGGTCCTCTCAGTTGGTTAGTTCGTCATCTTCCTCGCCTTCTTCGTCTTTGTCATTAAGCCGTGGAACACCGACCCGCGGTGCAGCCGGCTCCCAGATCACCCCCTTCCATTCGTCTGTTTCACCCAAAAGCTGAAGAGCCGCAAGCGGGTGACCGGGATCACGTTCAATGCGCAGCACCTCAGCTATGACCTGTAGCTTCTTTCCGTCTTCACCCTGCACTTCCAGCCGTACGCGACTCCCGACGTCCGGCAGCTTCCGTGGCAGATGCACGAGCGTCCCTTCCGGCCCAACATTTTCTGTCGTGCCCTCGGCGACGACGTGTGTACCACCGGGCTCGTCCCATTCCGCGCGCACTTCGAACGATGCTAAGTAGCGTGGGCCCAGGCGACCCTCAGGTTCAATATGGCGACGCATGATTTTGACTCCTTGTTGGCAAAAGCGATCTGAATGGTTTCACCTAAGCCTGTGCGATGCCTTTTGCGCAGGCAAGAAAAAGTTCAACCCAAATGGGTCAGAGAAGTTTATAACTTTTTTGCTAAAAACTGTATCAGGGCAGGTGCCGGGTGTCGGGTGCCGGCGTCTTGCATTAAACCACCAGTCATACTGACACCTGACACCTGACACCTGACACCTGACACCTCACCTGACACCTGGCATCCGCCACCCGCCACCCTTCTTCACTCTTCTTCCGTTCTTAGCTTCTCGAGTACCGAAAAGTCTTCAAGTGTTGTGACATCGCCCGCTACCGTGCCGCTGGTGGCAATTTCACGCAGCAGCCGACGCATTATTTTCCCCGATCTCGTTTTTGGCAAAGCATCAGAGAAACGAATTTCATCCGGCCGCGCGAGCGCCCCAATCTCTTTGGCGACGTGGGCACGTAGTTCTTCATTGAGCCGGCTGGATGCCTTGTAAGAACCTTCTAGAGTCACGAATGCCACGATTGCTGACCCTTTCAGTTCGTCGGGACGGCCGACAACCGCTGCTTCTGCCACGGCCTCGTGCGACACAAGAGCGCTTTCCACTTCCGCGGTTCCCAGTCGATGCCCGCTAACATTGATCACGTCATCAATGCGGCCCATGATCCAGAAGTAACCGTCCTTATCGCGCCGCGCGCCATCGCCTGCAAAGTAGATGTTTTCAATCTGCGACCAGTATTGCTGTCGATAGCGTTCATCATCGCCCCAGATCGTGCGCAGCATTGCAGGCCACGGACGCTTGATGACTAAGTAGCCACCTTCGTTGGCGCCCACGGGTTCGCCATTTCGCGTCATGATGTCAGCCTCAATTCCGGGAAAGGGCTTTGTTGCCGATCCGGGTTTGGTCGGGGTCGCACCTGGAAGCGGAGTGATCATGATCGCGCCAGTCTCTGTTTGCCACCACGTATCAACAATCGGGCAACGGCCCTTACCGATAATCTCGCGATACCACATCCATGCCTCTGGATTAATCGGTTCGCCTACGGTGCCCAGCAGACGCAAACTCGAAAGATCGTGTTTTAGCGGCCAGTGTTCCCCCCACTTGATGAAGGCCCGAATCGCGGTCGGCGCGGTGTAGAGGATGTTCACGCGGTGACGCTCGACAATATTCCAGAAGCGATCCGGCTCCGGATAGTTTGGCGCGCCTTCATACATCAGCGCAGTTGCGCCATTCGAGAGAGGTCCATACACGACATAACTGTGTCCCGTTACCCAGCCAATGTCCGCGGTACACCAGTAAATGTCTTCGTCCTTGATGTCAAAAATCCACTTCGTCGTTAAGTGCGATTGCAACAAGTAACCGGCCGTTGTGTGTAGAATGCCTTTCGGTTTTCCGGTCGTGCCGGAAGTGTAAAGAATGTAGAGGGGATGTTCGCTATCAAGCTCTTCCGCGGGACAGTTTGCCCCCACCGTTTCAATCAACTCGTGCCACCAGTAATCGCGTCCTGCTTCCATGTGCGTGCGTGCGCCAGTGCGACGCACGACGATGCAGGCCGTAATTGACGGCGTTTGTTTGAGGGCTTCGTCCACTGCGGCTTTGAGTTTCACTTCCTTGCCGCGTCGCCAGCCTTCATCCGCAGTGACCACTAGCTTGCAACTCGCGTCGTTGATTCGATCTATCAACGCGGCACTGGAGAAACCGCCGAAGATAACTGAATGTGTGGCGCCAATACGCGCGCACGCCAGCATCGAGATCGCCAGCTCGGGAATCAGCGGCAGGTAGAGCGCGACCCGATCGCCCTTTTCAACTCCAGCGCGCTTCAACACATTTGCGAACCTACAGACCTCAGAATGGAGTTGCTGATAGGTGAACGTGCGTTGATCGCCCGGCTCACCTTCCCAGATGAGGGCAGCTTTGTTGCGTCGCCACGTTGCCAGATGCCGGTCCAGACAGTTGTAAGAGATGTTGAGCTTGCCACCCACGAACCACTCCGCGTGCGGCGGCGTCCACTGCAAAACCGTGTCCCACTTCATAAACCAATGAAGCTCCTCCGCCATTCTTGCCCAAAAGGCTTCCGGGTCAGCACTCGCCTCCGCACGCAACCGCTCCAGTTCCGCCATCGATTTGATATGGGCTTTCTGCGAGAAGGATTCTGGCGGCGGAAACAACCGGTCTTCCTGTTGCAGGGATTCGATGTTTGTTGTGGGTGTTGACATAGACGGTTGCTTCGGTCTCCTTAAAAGGTGTTGTTGGCGAGCTACCTCGCACGTGTGGCGAGTCTCTTTAGTCTGCCGCCCTGTGTATCACAGAACGGTCTGGCACGCCAACGAATGGAATTTAGACTTGAACAATTAGCCTTGCCCCACGTTGGCGCAGCGCGTATTTTGTCCCTGATATTTAGGCAAAGAATATTGATGAACCTCTACGTCGGCACCAGCGGGTATAGT
>JBGPNE010000158.1:0-6471 GCA_041487335.1 Pyrinomonadaceae bacterium | reverse complement strand
GTCTACTCGACCAGTCTTCTTAGAACTCGCCCTAAGTTGTTGATTCTACTAGGGCGAGTTTCATCTCGTTATCTGCTTGTCGGAGTACGAGCAAGGGGCTCGGTAGCGACCGGATGCAAGCACTCAACGAACCTTATCACCTCTCTTATGAATCAGTTGAGTCTAGGATCCGGTCGCTACCACCACCCCAGCCGGGCTGCCCGTCTGGGGACCCCGGTCCGCTCGCGGTTCTGTAATTGGCTGGCATTCGAGAGTCCAACGAACCCTCCAAGCTCGCACTCCCGGGGGGCAACTATTAACTTTTCTTAGAAGCTCAAAACACACAGAAAATCTGAGGGTTTGCTGAATAACCAGCTTGCCCTGGCGCTGTTTGCCCGTGTAAAGTAGCGAGAGCATTAACCGGCCGCTCTTCACGTTATACCAACTGAATCGGAGGTCAGATCAGATGTCTTCTGAAAGCGTAGGCGCCAACGAGTTTCCGGACATAGTGGGCTCCAAGCCAGAGAACCCTTACCTGGCAACCTTTCGGCCTTATATACCGGCCGGCCTCTGGCTACGAGAACTAACGCCGCTACCGCTCATCATTGGCACGCTGCTCGGCATGGTTTTTGGCGCCTCGTCCCTCTATCTCGTCCTAAAAGTCGGTTTGACGGTAAGTGCCTCGATCCCTGTGGCTGTGATCTCGATCACTGTCTTCCGACTACTCTCCAAAATCGGCTTGCGTGATGCGACGATTCTGGAAAACAACATCGTCCAGACTGCGGGCTCGGCGGGTGAATCGATCGCTTTCGGAGTGGGCGTGACGATGCCGGCGATCATGATACTCGGATTCGACCTGGAGTTTACGCGCGTGATGCTGGTGGCGATGTTGGGCGGGCTGCTTGGGATTTTGATGATGATTCCGCTGCGGCGAGCGCTCATCGTCGCCCAGCATGGATACTTGAAATATCCGGAAGGCACGGCGTGCGCGGAGGTATTGAAAGCGGGAGCTTCCGACGAATCACGTGCAGCAGCAGCACAAGGATCAGCAGAGCGTGCGAGCGCGGCCGATGAAACAGTCCAAACGGGAGCCAAGACGATCTTCGCGGGATTAGGCGTCGGCTTTGTCTATCAAGTTTTAATGGCAGGCTTCAAGGGCTGGAAGGATACTCCCGAAAAGATTTTTGGCGCGCCCTTCAAGGGTGGATCGGTTGCTGCTGAGATTTCTCCGGCGCTGCTGGGCGTTGGATACATTATTGGACCACGCATCGGGTCTATTATGTGCGCCGGTGGCGTGCTCGCTTATCTAGTTCTGATTCCCGCGATCAAGTTTTTCGGCGAAGGAATGACAACCGTTCTACCTCCCGGAACGGTTCCCATTAGCGAGATGAGCCCGAATCAGGTTCGCGGCGCCTACGTGCTGTACATCGGGGCTGGCGCCGTCGCTGCCGGTGGCATCATCAGCCTGTTTCGGTCGCTGCCAACAATCTGGCATGGACTGAAGGGCGGCCTTGCCGATCTTAGAGGCGGCCAGGCCGCAACGGCCGGGGCGCCCCGGACAGATCAGGATCTGTCGATGAAGTTTGTGATCGGCGGGATCATCGCGCTGCTTGGCTTGATCATGATCTTTCCCCAATTGAATCTGCAATGGAACCTCATCGGGGCCATCCTGATCGTGGCCTTTGGCTTCCTGTTCGTCACAGTTTCATCCCGCCTCACCGGGGAGATAGGATCGTCTTCAAATCCAATTTCCGGAATGACAGTGGCAACACTACTCCTTACCTGTTTGATATTCCTGCTTATTAGGTGGACTGGCCCAACTTACTATGTCACCGCTCTTTCCATCGGCGGCATAGTTTGTATAGCCTCGTCGAATGGCGGAACCACGTCCCAGGATTTGAAGACAGGATTTCTCATTGGATCTACTCCGAGGCTACAGCAGATCGCGATCCTGGTGGGGGCCTTTGCTTCAGCGCTTATCTTAGGACCAATTCTACTTCTTCTGAACGATTCGGCCACAGTGTATGTGCCTCGCCTTAGCTTTGAGCCCGTCACCAAGAGCATGGCGCGGATAAGCGCAGGTACCGCAAGTTCGTTGCCCCCCTTCTCGGACCCAATCAAACCCACAACACCGGGTAATTACCGAATCCTGAAGAACGAAGGTGCATTGGCGGTGGCCGGGCTCGATCCTGGCGAATACCTCGTTGACGACAGCGGCAAAGTCGTTTACAAAGTTGAGGAGAACTTCCCGGCTAGTCTCAGGGTTGATCCTTCTCAGGCCGGCGCTCCTGAAAAACTCAAGGGACCACAGTCCAATCAAGATACCGGTTCTTACAGACCCTGGCACAAGACTGACACTACTGGCGGGCCAGCGGCACGTTACCTGGTGAATGATCAAGGCGTTCCTGTCTATCTCGCAGATCCCGGCATTAACGGTATTCACAACACCAGGCCAAATGGGCAAACGGTTAAGAAGTACGACGCCCCAAAAGCCACGCTGATGTCTTATATCATCAAGGGCATATTGAATCGTCAGTTGCCCTGGGGCCTTGTGCTGCTGGGCATAATGATTGCCATCGTTCTGGAGATGAGCGGAATTCCTTCGCTTGCGTTTGCAGTTGGGGTCTATCTGCCGCTTTCTTCGTCGAGCCCAATTTTTATTGGCGGCATGATTCGCTGGCTAGTCGATCGTTATCTGCGTAACAAACTGAAGGACAAGAGTCTCACCGAAGATCAACTTGTGGCGGAAACGGACAAGAGTCCAGGCGTGCTAATGGCTTCCGGATACATCGCCGGTGGCGCGCTCGCAGCCATCGTGATCGCGATCTTGCAGGGAGTACCCAGGGAGGGTCTGGTAAGCTTCAACAAGGCCGTCGAGGATTGGGCAACAAAAAAGAATCCGCTATTCGCTGGGGCGAATGCAGATCTGTTGTCGGTGCTTCCGTTTTTTATCCTCATGGTGTTGCTCTATCTGGTGGGACGTGAACTGCTTTTGACATCGGGGAAGACCCAAGTAGAGGGTAGGTGAGTTGAAAGTAATTGTTTTGGTTGCTGTGTTGTTGATTGTAGGTTTCGCTCTTCTGGCGGTTGGGCAAACCCCGCAGCGCTCACCTTCTGACACGGTTCGCGAGTTTTACAAGACGATGCATGAAAGAAAATTCCGCGAAGCATTCGCCATGTCGATCTATAAACCCGCCATCGAGGGATTGACGCCCGAGGAGTTTGAAGATCTTCGGCCAGACTTTGAAAGGATGGCTGGCGCAATTCCGGACAAGGTCGATATCAACGGCGAGCAGATCAGTGGGGATTCGGCAACAGTTTTTGTCAAAGTTAAAGACGCAGACAGCCCGGAACAGCCCGAACCCGTGACACTCATTCGTATCGATGGCAACTGGATTGTTGGTGACAAAGAGAACCAGGAGATTGTTAAGAAAGCTGGAAAGGAGTTTTTCTTCAACGCTCGAATCGATACGCATCATGATGAAGTTCAAGCCATGCTGAAGCGCATCTCACTTGCCCAAATCGTCTATAACCAGGGACACAATGGACAATTTGGCGATCTGGCTGCGCTTATAGCTGCTGGATTAATACCGAAAGACCTCGAAGGCACGGAGTCGACCGGTTATCGTTTTCACATCAATGTCTCACCTGACGCGAAAACCTGGACAGCCGCGGCGGAACCTGCTCAATATGGTCGCACCGGCCGTCTCTCTTTCTTCATGGATCACACCGGGGTGCGCAGCGGAGATAAGGCCGGAAAGCCGCTAAGACCGTAGCCAGAAAAGCCGTAGACATTTGCCGCTGAGGCTGATCCACACGCGACTGAATTCTTACACCTAAACTGGGCTCCTGTCCGTCTCCACTATTGCGTACACACCTTCCGGTTATTTACAATGGATCTGCGACTTTCCCGACTCGCTTCCTAACCCTTGCCCACCTCCATTCGTTGCGAAGAGACTTTGTAGCAGCTCCTGAACGTAACTTTTCAAGAAAATGGCGGAACTGGCTCGTACATTTGCATCTCGGTTGCGACAGTTTTTCGGTGACCTACGAGGTACTAAGCGGCAACAGGCTTATTTGCCTTTCAGCCTGTCCCTGACGTCGAGCCGGCTCAGTCGTAGGGGATCCCGCCGTGTGACCAGCGTTGGTGGTCACACATTGGACATCAGCACAACCGGAATCGCTCTGATAGTTCCGGCAATTCGAATCGGCGAACATTACCTGGTTGCTGATAATCGCAGGTTAGAAGTCACGCTTGAACTGCCAGTTAGGCCGGTCGAAATGGGCGTTATTCCTGTTCGTTATGAAAGCCTCGAAGAGCACGAGACCGAGACTGGATATCTGATCGGTGCGCGAATCACCGATATGAGCGAGGAGCATCGGAGTCATTTCAACGAATATATTCGCAAATTGCTAAAGCGGAAGCCAATGATGTCTGCTTCAGGGCCCTAACTGAATTTAAGCCAACCAAAGGCCTGGGGCACATGAAAATTTGGTTGTTCTGTGCGGGTTGGCTGCCAGGCAAGATATCCTCGTTCTTTACCGCTACCGACGCAACGAAAGAGATTAACGCGCCACTTCTCCCCGCGTTGGGGTTTGTGAATCCAGTCGTCCCAGGGAATTCTCATTGCAATCAGAACACGATCGGTAGCAACACGCGCGGCCGCAGTCATTCCCGAATGAAACTTCCAGTCAGTCTCGCGTTTTAACGGTGTCACGTGAATGGACAGATCGATCCACTCGCCCGTGGGCGCAGCTTCAAACTCGAAATAACGTTCGGGCTGGCCCGGGTCAGGCGCGATGAATATTTCGCAAACATCGCGATCCCAGAGACCCATTGTCTTTTTCTGGGTTTGGGGGTTTGAGCTGACGACAAGTGACTCTTGTTGTTGGCAAGCGAAACGCACGCAAAGCGCCTCAGATGTCCACAGGATCCGCGCCTCGGCCTGTCGGGTAGCAGGGGCGTCTGCACCAGACCAGTAGCGAGTGATTTGAATCGGCGCCACTCCATTCCAGGCCGGGTGACCGAGATCAAGAGCCCGCAGATCCGAGCTGACATGATGAGCAAGAACCGTGTCGCCGGTTTCGCGCTTCTGGTTTCTAGTTTCATTCAAAACAGACTCCGAACCCACCCGCCGTCCACTTGTAGCGTCACGCCGGTGATGTACGACGCGCGCTCCGATGCGAGAAAAGCCACCGCCGCGCCAATCTCTCCAGCGCTTGCGAGGCGGCGCATAGGTACCTGTGAAGCCCACATTGCGATCATCTCCTCTTTGGCTTTGCCCAGCGACCTGCCTTGCGCCTGAGCCAGTTCGTCCTGCCGTTCAGTCAATGTGTACCCGGGAGCGACGTTATTAACAGTGACATTATCCGCCGCGACTTCGTTGGAAACGGTTTTCGCCCAACCTGTGAGCCCGGCACGAATAGTATTCGACAAGAGCAGACCGTCAATTGGCTGCTTAACGGAAACTGAAGTGATGTTGATGATTCGTCCCCACTTCTGCGCAACCATGCCTGGAAGAACCAACTTTGCCAGCCGAATGGCGGAAAGGGCGTTGAGTTCAAATGCCTCGCGAAACATATTCAAGTCCGCATCCGCAAACGTCGCAGTCCGCGGCCCGCCAGCATTAGTCACCAGGATGTCGATGCGGCCCGCTTGTTGGCGAGCAACATTGACGAAACGTTCGGCGGCTTGCTCGTCTGTTACGTCGGCGGCAACGCCGGCGACAGTCGCGCCTGTCTGATCATGAATCTTCTGCGCCGCCTCGCTCGCGCGAGCTTCATCACGCGAGCACAAAAACACGCGCGCACCTTCGCGCGCCAGTTCCAGGGCCGTGGCGAAACCGATTCCTTTACTGGCGGCTGCAACAAGTGCAACGCGATCTTTCAGTCCCAGGTCCATTGTTTTAGCCTTCTCGCAAACACAATTCAGGGGCGAAGTCTACTACAGGTTCACCGCTCCGAGACACGAATCGAGCAGCCGTTCAGGGTTGTCATCTCGAAAAACGCGAGCGCCTGTTTTCTTCGAAAACTTTTGCAGAAGATAATCAGCTTCGTCAGCAACACCGCCTGTATTCATCAAGCAGCCGATGATCTTTCCCTCATCATGCGCAATGGTGAATTCGTTGAGGGAGCCCATCGCCCCCGCGATGAATAGTACAACGTCGCAGGAACGCACGAGCACGACGTTTCGACCTTTCAAACCGAAGCCGGTGTAAATCAACAGGTCGCATGCATCCGTCGGCAGTTTATAACGTTCCCTGTGTTCGCGCTCATTACTGGCCGGCGAGATACCGACGTGGAACGCCCCGGCATCATGCGCCCGCTTGCCCACAGCGTAAACCATTCCTGTGGTCCCACCGGTCAGGAGCATTACACTGCGAGCGGCGATCGCGCTGGCGAGTGCCTCAGTCTTCTCCCGTAGAATATCAATGACCCCATCAGCTAATGTATCGTTCGCTGAACCCATGACCCCGACTGTGATCTTCATAC
>JBGPNE010000157.1:0-6480 GCA_041487335.1 Pyrinomonadaceae bacterium | reverse complement strand
TGATCGATTCCGGCCCTGACGCTGAAGAAGCCTTCCACGGTTCGCTGCCCGGTCAAAAATGGACGGTCATACTCGTCGATGTCGCTCGTGATTAGACCCGCACCGTTCGCGTCGGTGCGCGCGATCAGAATTGTCGGCACTCCCATTACGTCGGCTGCCAGGCGCGCGGCGATTAGTTTCTGGATAAACTCCTGCGTGGGCACCAGGACCTTCCCCCCCATGTGGCCACATTTTTTGGCCGAGGCGAGCTGATCTTCGAAATGGACCGCTGCCGCGCCAGCCTCGATCATTGCTTTCATCAATTCAAAGGCATTCAAGTTTCCCCCGAAACCTGCCTCAGCATCGGCGACGATCGGGGCAAACCAGTAGACGCCGTTGCGCCCTTCTGCGTGGTAGATCTGATCCGCGCGCTGCAGTGCCTGGTTGACCTTGCGTACGACATCGGGAACGCTATTGGCCGGATACAAACTCTGATCCGGATACATCTGTCCGGCAAGGTTGGCATCAGCCGCGACCTGCCAGCCACTCAGGTAAATAGCTTTCAGTCCGGCCTGCACCTGCTGCACTGCCTGACAGCCAGTCATGGCCCCCAGCGCGGGTACATAAGGCTCAGTATGCAGCAGCTCCCACAGGCGTGTTGCTCCCGCCTCGGCAAGTGTGTATTTGATATCGATTGATCCACGCAGCCTGACAACCTCTTCCGCCGTGTAGCCACGTTTGATCCCCAGCCATCGTCTATCAGATGCCCAGCCGTGTTCCAGTTTTCGAATGCGATGTTGATTGTTCATGATTTTACCTCCCCGCGCATGTTGCAGCGACCAATGTTGTTTATTCTCTTCAGGCCCCGTCCACTAAAACCCGCTGTTGTTCGGAATCTGAAATGAGGTACCAGTTACAAAAAGGGACACTTCGACTGACAGAAGAACTTAGACTCCATTGCCACCTAGCTATTCGCCCGGTCTTCCGGGCCTGCGGAGGGGTTGCGGTGACTAGATTGGATCAAACTCGCCGTTTTGGATCATGAGCTCGCTGAGGTACCGCGCTTCGCAAAACTTGTCAACGGCAGATCCATCAGTTTCTGGTGGAAGCTCACGCAGTATGCGATTGAGTTCCTGATCAAACAATTCACTCACAAGCTCGGGTGTGTGTTTCAAAAGTTGGCCGCGGGCGTCGCTAACCCTGATGACCTCGCAATGACGAATGCGCTGTGCGATCATTAGACGGTAGATGCGATCGGTCGCGAGATCTTCCATATAACCATCGAGCAGGCTTGCGCCTCTTCCGTTAAGTACACCGTTGCGATAACGAATAACTGTACGCACCGCCGCACGCGTTCCTGCTAAAGTGATCTTGCCGACGCCTCGGGGAATGGGTCGCAGAGAGGGCTGTTGCGGTGCGTCAGGTTTGCGGACCCCGAGCTGATTGGGATAAGGAAACTGCTTGACGGCGATCTCGTTTTGATCGGGATGACCGGTCCAGGCGCCGTCCATCAAACAATTTGCTTCGTTCCGTTTATCTTCAGCCAATACTTTGAGTGCCCGCTCGTTTAGCTCCGCATCGGTCCGGCTGGGATACAGCGCTGTCATGCCGCCGATCGCCAGGATTCCACGCTTGTGGCAGGTTTCGGCTAACAACTCCCGGAGGTTCTGAAAGAACGGAACGTCGTGAGGGATGGTGTTGCGATCGGGCAAAATCCAGTCGGTATCTTCAAAGTTAAAATGAATGAGACTGGCCATGTAATCCCAGCGACCAAGGTTCAGGCCCATTAGGTGGTCGCGCAGGTTGTAGATAAACTCCTCCATCTGATAGGCAATCGGGTGCGACTCAACCAACGCCATACACTTGATATTCCCGCGAGGTAATCCTTTCGCGTCTTCAATCGCTTGAAACAGATCGCGCCACCACAGGGCCTCCTCAGCCGACTCTGACTTGGGAATGTAGAAAGACAGCGGATGCCGCAAAGTTTTCGCGTCGATCTGATAAGCAACCAGCGCCACGTCGAATAGCGAGGCAGACATCAGTTCCTCATCGAGGATTCCTGCCTGACTGATATGCAGACCACGCGGTCTGGTGAAAACAACTGTGTTGCTCTGCTTGATCCCAATGGTCTGCTTTCGTTTCGCGTCAAAGTAAGCCAACTCACCTCTGAGTGCTGAGAGGATGTTGCTGATGCCCAGCTGAAGGGCGGGCCAGAGGTTAGCTATCGAGTCTTCAAGATCGAGCATCACGCCGGGCGCGCCTGAGTTCAGCATCTTGACTACCAGCTCGGCATCGTCCGCCGGTCCAGTCATCTGGTTGCGCTGATCCACACACCAGGCCGGTATCTGGATCTTCCAATCTCCCATCCTGGCTTCAGTGGGTGGCAGATAATCTGGCTTTCGACCCTCGTGTGAGGCAGCCAGGATCTCTGCTCGTTTCGCGATGCAGGATTGCTGTCGCGGAGTCAATTCGCGATGAAGCGGCAGTAGGAACTCCAGAAATCCCTTCGGGAGCTCGATCCGCGGATCAAACCCCGCTGGCGGCTTATTGAAGCGTCTTGCCGTTTGCCGGATCTCTTTCTGTGTGGCTACGAAAGTCATACGTGCGGCCAACCTCTTTCCTGGAGCTTCTGCTGCTAGAGACCAAGTTCTTCGTAGACGATCGTCTTGGCCGCCGACAGGGTTTCGGTAAGGGCACAAACTTCGTAGTCGTTGCTCCAAGTGTTCAGTACGGGCGTACCGGCAGAGTCACCCTTGCGGTGGATATGTCCCTCAAAAAGACCATCGGATCTCATATAGATCATGGCCAGACGCTCTTGACCGGCTGATACTGCCTTTTCAATCAAAAACATTTTCCTTCTCCTCTGTGACGCGGCTTGCCAGCCGGCTGGTACCACCCATAAGAACACCATCTGCTGGCTTGGCATTCTTCTATAGCATTCCCTATAATGGCGCAATGGGCTGTTCCGAATCGTGAACAGAGATTTAGCCACCTGTGACCTCACGATTGAAAGGCATAAAGAAAAGGAGCGTTAGGGCAAGAGAGCGTTCGCAAAGGTGAACAGCAAGTGGCAGCCAACTGATACAGAGGTGCTGAGGGGAACAAAGAATGGCGCGTTCTACAACGAAGCGAAAAGCGCCGGAAGAGCGTGAGACCGGGGCCAGAGAGATCTCGCCCGGGCGAGCTGCAGTGGTTTCAGTGGAACGTGCCCTGACGATTCTCGAGCTGCTGGCGGAGAAGCAGCAGGGGCTGACGACCTCGGAGATAAGTCGCCGCGCAAGGATTCCCAAGAGCTCAGCGAGTTACCTATTGCGGACACTTGCAGCGCGCGGTTACCTGCGCCGCAATTCAGAGACCGGCCAATTTACCCCAGGTATCAGAATGCTTAGCCTTGGTGGCCAGGCCGTGCAGGGGATGCAATTGCGCGAAGTTGCTCTGCCTTATCTACGCCAGATCGTAGAACGGACGCGGCTCGGCACCCACCTGGCGATCCTCGATCACGGCGATGCCGTCTACGTCGAGCGCATTGAGTCACCAGGCTTTATTAAGATGGCCATCTGGGTTGGTAAGCGAGTAGCGCCACAAGTTACGGCGATCGGCAAGGCTTTGATTTGCTACCTGGAACGACACGAGATCCAGGAAATTGTCGGCACGCACCAAGTCTCGCCGGTTTCGGCGAAGACCATCCTTAGCCTGCCTCACCTCCTGGAGGAACTGGGGCTAACCCGTCAGCGGGGCTACGCATTCGACGACGAGGAGCATGCGCGCGGGGTTCGTTGCGTTGCGGCTCCAGTAGTAGCAGCGAGCGGGGAAGTCGTCGCGGCCTTAGGAGTCAGCGGCACCGTGAGTCAGATTAACGACGATTACGTCTCCAGCCTCGGGAACATCTTGCGCACAGCCGCGATCAAGTTCTCAGCCCAGTTAGGAAACCTGAAAACAGCAGGACGATAGGCAGAAGCAGTGAGCAAGCCAGTAAGCAGTAAGCAGTAAGCAGTAAGCGGTAAGCAGTAGGCAGTGAGCAGTGAGCAGTAAGCAGTAGGCAGTGAGCGGCAAGCGGTAAGCGGTAAGCACTCTGCTGATTGCTGACTGCTGTTACTCGGAGCTCGGGGTAGTCAGTTCGGCGGATTGCGTGGCTTTGGGATCGAAAGGGTTCGCGAGAAACTTCTTCGCCACAGCCTGCGCGTTGTCGTAGTTGATTCCGGACTGTACGGCCTTGTTGTATTCATTTACGGCACGGTTGCGTTCGCCCTTTGCGTCATAGGCGTTGCCTTTTTTAATGTGCGACCAAACCTCAATCCACGAAGGCTTCAGAGTGCCATTGAGCGCCGCTTCCAAATTGTCGATGGCTTGTGCCCAGTTGCGCTGTTCGAGATAAAGCAGACCAAGATTGTAGTAAACCCAGGAGTTTGACCGGTCCAATTTCAGAGCCGCCTCAAACTGCTGCTGTGCTTCAGCGTAAAGCCCTTCCTTCATCTGCTCGATGCCGCGACGCGCGATGATTGACACTTTCAAGTCATCAGACATTCGCAGGATCCTGTTGTTTGGATCGACTACGACCTCCAGGGGCTGACCGTTCGATTCGAAGTCGAAGTCCTCGCTGCGGCTCTCCATCTTCACGGTCGTTGTCTGGTTATCTCCCTCCGCTCTTAGCATCAGGTCGACAGGCATGCGCAAGGTTTCGAGCGTCTGCTTCACGGTGCCGCGCGTGCGAAACTTGCCTGCACGTGTGCGGATGATCTGGTAGTCAACCGTGAACTCCGGAACGCCTGTGCCTTCCACCCACTGCGCAAAGAAGTAGCGCATGTTTTCAACGGCAATCTGTGATGCCAGGTGCTCGAGGTCATCTATCGAAGCATTCTTCCCCCGATACTGTTCGAGGAACGCACGCAGCAGGCGGTCAAACTTCTCCTTGCCGATGGTCTCGCGCAGCATGCGATAGACCATCGCGCCTTTGTAGAAAACGATCGACTGATAAGCGGCCGACTGATCGTCGAGCGCACTCGGTGCGCGAGCGATTGAAGCGGTTTGCTCAAACGTGAGAGCGCGCTCCTGCTGCTCGCGCTGAGCGGCGTCAAGAGCGCCGCCAGACAAGTTTGCCTCGCGAAAAGCAAACGAACTCCACTCCGCCAGCCCCTGGGAGATCCAGGCATCGTCAAACGATTTCAACCCGATGGTCTGGCCCCACCACTGATAGGCCACTTCACGCTGAAGTCTTTCTTCCAGCATGGGCCGGGAAGAGTCGAACATCTTTGAAGCCAGAAAAATAACTCCGGGACCAGAATAGGCGTCGAGACTTTCATCGTCGACTTGCGCGATGACAAGGCGAGCGCCGAATCCAGGCATGCCGTATTGCTTTGTATAAAACTCAAGCACGTGGCCCACCAGCTCCGCATAACTGTCGATCCGGTTTTCGCTGCCGGGCTTGGCGTAGAACTGAATCTCGTAATTGCCGAAGCGCAGGTTTTTGTTGATGTATTGCCCGGCGGTGAAATTTCCGATTAGCACCGGTTGCCGGTGCACAAAATGGTAACGAGTGGCGCCTTCTTTGGGGGACGGCTGTGCGGTGACCGGATCGTCGCTCGTGCCGGCTACCTGCAAGCCGGTCGGGACAATCAGAGTGATATCGGCGGTGGCGCGATCCGCCGCGTAGTCGTGAAAGGGAAACCAGCGCGCTGCATACATCAGATAAGAGCCTTCGGGACCGATATAAGCCAGCCGCTTCGTCGCCAGTGGTCCACCCTCGGGCGAAACAAGCGCGCCACTCCAGCGAAACCTAAGGGTTACAGGCTGATTTGCCGGCACAACCTGGCCGAGATCCACTCTGACGCTTGGGCCAAGCACGCCAACACCGACCGCATCCTGAACAAAACCGGTCAAAGGCTTGCCGTCGCGTTCGATGCTCTCGACGTGAAGCGAGCCGTTGAGCTCGAAGACGACCGAACGCGTCGTTTCCAGCGGCACAAAAGTTATGTCAGCGCCCGCCCGCAATACATGCTGGTCAGGAATAAGCTGGGCTTCAATGCGGTAGTTAGTGATATCGAAGCGTGTCCCGGCTTGCTGCGGTGCCGGTTGCTGCGCGGTCGCCGTCAAGGCGAAAGTCAGAAGCGCTAACATCAGGGGAGCGGCGAGCATGCCGGGAAAGTTGGGCCTGGTTATAGTCATAGTTTCTCTAATTTTCGGGAAACGAGTATCGTCGATTATACAGCCTTGCTGTTGTTACCGAACAGCACCCTACACACCGGATTAATGAGCGGCTTACTTTCGCCGCTCCAGAAAAATGTCCGGCCATACCGTGAAAGGCTTTCTTTTGCGGTCAGCGCTTGGATGGTAGGAAGTTCCAGCCGGTTGGCTGCGCGCCGGTCGGGTTTCGGGTGTCGGGTATCGGGTGTCGGGTATCGGGCACCTGACACCGGGCACCCCGGCACCCAGCACCTGACACCTGACACCCGGCACCTGACACCGGGCACCCGGCACCTGGCACCTGGCACCTGCCAACGCGCT
>JBGPNE010000156.1:0-6493 GCA_041487335.1 Pyrinomonadaceae bacterium | reverse complement strand
TTAAACCTCAAGAAGCAATGACCGATTCACAAACAGAACTCGATGCGCTGGCGGTCTTTTCACACCCAGACGATGCCGAACTGTCTGTTTCTGGCACGTTGCTCAAGCTGAAATGGTTTGGGTACCGCACGGGTGTGTGTGACCTGACGCGCGGCGAGATGGGCACCCGCGGTACGCCTGAGATTCGTACCATAGAGTCGCTCGAGGCCGCACGAATTATGCAGCTCGACACGCGCTTAAATCTGGAACAGCCAGATGGCCACGTCTGGCCCACCGAACAAGCAAGAACGGCTCTCGTGCGAGTCATACGCACAGTCAAACCTAAGGTATTGTTAACCACACACTGGGACGATCCGCATCCTGATCACGCAAACACATGCCGAATCGCGCGCCAGGCCGCGCGTCTCGCAACGATGACTAAATACGATGAAGAATCAGGCCTGGCATCCGTTCGTATGCCGGCAATCATGCATTCCGTGTTTTCTCGCCTTATAGTGCCATCGTTCGTCATTGACGTCTCTGATTTCGTTGCAAAGAAGATGGAAGCAATCAAGGCTCATGCTTCGCAATTCTACAGTGCCGAATCTAGAGAACCAGAGACTCGCATTAGCGAGAAAGGCTTTCTCGAGCAGATTGAGCTGCGGATGCGGTATTACGGGTCACTGATTGGAGTCACTGCCGGTGTAGCCTTCTATGTGCGGGAGGCCTTGAATGTTGACGATCCAATGGCGTTGCTAACGAGGCCTATGAATATCTATTCGTAGTTTCTAGACCGCGACAACTTCGAGTTCTGGATCGACCTCTTGTTTGAGCATTCCTTCGATCGCCATCAACGTTCCGGTGAGTGAACTCGGGCAGCTGCCACAGGCGCCCTGATAACGGATGCTCAAAGTATGATCGTTGAGACCGAGTATCTCCAGATAACCGCCGTCGCCCATCAGCGCGGGCCGTACTTTTTCGTCCAATATTTCGTTGATCCTGACAAGGCGGGGATCGTCGCTGGTTATCGCTGCAATGGAACCGCCAACGGCCGCGGCGGCAGCCGACGACGTTACTGACTCAGCTGCCCGAATGGGAACGGCCAGCGTGGGAAGTAGTTCATCCCAGTCACCCTCATCGTCCTTTTCGACCGTGATCATTCGGTCCATGTAAAAGACGGAGACCACATGGCCCACTTCAAAGAGTGCTTTCGCCAGAGCGTCGCCTTGCGCCTGTGTGGCGGAGCCAAAAGAGCGAGCTGTGCCATTGCTCACGGGTTCTCTGAGAATAAACTTGACCGCGTTTGGGTTAGGGGTTTCTTCAATATCGCTAATCTTAGGCATTTCTCGATCTCCGTTTGTTTGCCATCGTTAGATGCACACTAGACAGAACCTGAAAAGTCTGAATGTATAGCTATTATAGCTGCTTTGAGCATCAAGCGCAGGTACAGGCGGAGCTAACCAGAATTTGGGCGTTTTTAGAGGTCTAAGCCTCAGCAGAAGTGTGAGAGGCTCAGTAGAAGTGTGGGAAAAGAGGTATTGCCAAAACCTCATTTGCCAGCATATACTCCGTCGCCTCACTTGCCCCCCTTAACGAGAGGTGAGACAAGTTGAGATAGAGGCAGGCGATAGCGAGGGTCGCCTGCCTCTTCTTCATGAACATCGGCATTACGGTCTATCCAACTTACGGGGGCAGCGGCATAGTCGGCTCTGAATTGGGGAAGGAGTTGGCGGCGCGTGGCCACACAGTCCATTTCATCTCGTCTTCATTGCCAACGCGGCTTACCGAGCTGAACGAGCGAGTAAGATTCCACGAAGTGGAGATGATGTCGTATCCCTTGTTCGAGCATCAGCCGTACACACTTGCCTTGGCGACCAAGATGGCAACCGTGGCGGAGACGGAAAGACTCGATCTGCTTCACGTGCACTACGCGATCCCTCACTCGATAAGCGCCATCCTCGCCCGCGAGTCTTTGAAACCGAATAGATATCTTCCCGTAATTACGACCCTGCACGGAACTGACATCACTCTCGTCGGAGCCGATCGTTCGTATCTTCCCATAACGCGTTATGGCATCGTGCAGTCGGACGGTGTGACGGCCATTTCTCACTATTTGAAGCACGCGACAAAAGAGATATTTCAGTTTGATGACATCACGGTCATCCCAAACTTTGTCTGTCAGACAGACTACATGAGACATCCGGTCGAGGAATTACACAGCCAGCTTGCCCCTGGCGGCGAGGTGCTACTGGTTCACGTATCAAACTTTCGTCCCGTAAAACGCCCGGTTGATTGTGTCGAGATACTCGCACGCGTTTTGAAGAAGACTGTTAATACCCGGCTCGTGATGGTGGGAGACGGAAGCGAGCGACCCAACGCCGAGCATCGCGCGCGCTGTCTGGGCATTTTCGACAACTGTTCGTTTGTGGGCAAGCAGCCGAAGATCGTCGACTATCTCTCGGCGTCAGACGTCCTACTTTTGCCCTCTGAGCAGGAGTCGTTTGGTCTCGCCGCGCTGGAAGCAATGGCGTGTGAAGTACCGGTCGTAGCTTCGCGGGTGGGCGGTGTGCCGGAAGTCGTAAGCGATGGTGAAACAGGATTCCTCAGCGAAGTGGGCGATGTTGAGAAGATGGCTGACGACACCGTGCGGCTGTCAGTCGATGCAGATTTCAGACACGAAATGGGCAAACGCGCGCGCGAGTCTGCTGTGTCGCGTTACAGAACTGACATCGTCATCCCGCAGTACATTAAGTTTTATGAAGATGTGCTTGCGAGGGTGTCGGGTGCCAGGTGTCGGGTGTCGGTTGATGGATGACGTTAGGTTCAGAATTGGAAAACCTCACAACTAAAGGAGAGAAACAATGAAAAGCTTCCGCGAACTGAGAGTCTGGCAGAAAGCATTGGACCTGGTCGAAAAAATATATCTCACCACTCAGAAGTTTCCACGGGAGGAAACCTATGGACTGATGAGTCAAATTAGACGAGCCGTTGTGTCCGTGCCGTCAAACATTGCTGAAGGTCATACGAGAAACCACATCAAAGAGTACCTGCACCACCTTTCAATAGCACAAAGTTCACTAGCTGAGTTGGAGACTCAGCTCGAAATAGCGAATCGCTTGAAATATATCCTCCCGGGCCAATTGAATGACCTTTTGACGGAAATCAACTCCTTGGGAAAGCAACTATATGCTCTTCGAAACTCGCTGCTGCAAACGTAATCTGCAGCAGGAATAGTGCTTTGCCCGGCACCCGGCACCTGGCACCCGGCATTCGACTCTTATGCTTTCCATCATCGTCGGCACAGCAGGACACATCGATCACGGCAAGAGTGCGCTGGTCCGCGCGCTGACCGGCAAAGATCCCGACCGTTTGCCCGAAGAGAAGCGGCGCGGAATTACCATCGATCTGGGCTTTGCCGATCTCGATCTTGGCGATGTGCGCGTTGGCTTCGTTGATGTACCGGGCCATGAGCGGTTCGTAAAGAACATGCTTGCCGGCGCCCACGGCATCGATGTTCTGGCCCTCGTCATTGCGGCTGATGAAGGAGTGATGCCACAGACGCGCGAGCATTTTGATATCTGCCGACTGCTCGGTGTCGAGACAGGGCTAATCGTAATTACCAAAACAGATTTGGTTGAGGAAGAGCTAATTCAACTCGTACGCGGCGAAGCGGCAGAGTTGGTTGCTGGATCATTTCTCGAGAGTGCTCCGATGCTCGCAGTGAGCGCAAAGACCGGGGCTGGCTTGAACGAACTGAAGGAAACACTTTGCGATGTTGCTTTGCAGGTGCCAGCGCGATCGTCGGCCTTTGTTCCACGGTTACCCGTCGATCGCGCTTTCACAATGAAAGGATTCGGCGCGGTTGTTACCGGCACGCTCGTTTCCGGAGAAATTGCGGAAGGCGACGATCTGGAGTTGTTGCCCACCGGCCTTCGCGTGCGAGCGCGCGGGCTGCAAGTCCACGGGAAATCGGTAGCACGTGCACTAGCGGGACAGAGAACTGCGATCAACCTGGGAGGCGTAGATGCCGCGTCAATTCAACGCGGGATGGTACTCGCGCCCCTTGACCGTTTCCGGCCCACACAGATCATCGACGTTCATCTTGATGTTTTGCGTAGTGCTCCCCGTGCTCTGCGCTCACGCGCTCGCGTTCGTTTTCACATACATGCAGCTGAGGTCCTGGGACGGGTACGAGTATTAAACGACAAAAACGAGATTGCGGCGGGGGAGAGCGGCTTCGCACAACTGCGGTTGGAATCGCCGGTGGTGGCGGTCTCGGAAGAACGCTTCATCATTCGCTCCTATTCACCTTCGCAAACAGTTGCAGGCGGACAAATCCTCGATCCATTTGCTCTCAAGCATCGCGGCAGAGATCTGGCCCAGGTGCAGCTGCGCCTAAAAACTCTGTTGCTTTCGGATCGTGCGACACGAGTTTCGATTTTTGTTGAATTATCCGGAGATCACGGCCAGCGAATCGTTGATCTTGCTGCTTACACTGGTTGGACTGATGAGGTCTTAACACAGGGCGCAGATCAAGCAAAAGAACGGGGAGCAATAGTTGATTGCGACGGGGCGTTTATTGCTTTGGCAAACTTTGATGGCCTAAGTCGCGCTGCGGTCGAGGAGATCGTCTCACACCATAAACGAGAGCCGCTGGCCAGGGGTCTGGCGCGAGAAACGCTGCGCGAGCGCCAGTTTGCCCACACGCCGCCCGAGGTTTTTCGCGCAGTCCTGGCGCGGCTGGAGCAGCGGGGCGAAGTTGTCCTGGAGAAGGAAATAGCTCGTGTTCGCGAGCACAGCCTTGAACTTTCAGGTGTTGACGCCCAACTCCGTGATCGGCTCGAACGAGTGTACGAGCAGGCCGCCTGGGAACCGCCCACGCTTGACGAGGCGATGCAAAGCGCGGGACTCGCGAATGCCCAGAAGACCCATGGCAGAAAAATCCTGCAGCACTTGATAGATAGTAAGTCTCTAGTTAGAGTCCATGGTGACCTTTTCTTTCATGTAAAAGCGCTCGATCTCCTGAAAAAGAAGCTTCGACAGTACGGAGACAGCCATGAACCTGCTCGCGCCATTGATGTTGCGGCATTCAAAGAGCTGGCTGGAGTTTCCCGAAAGTATGCTATTCCGCTGCTCGAATACCTGGACCGCGAGCGTCTAACCCGACGGGAAGGAGATCGCCGAGTGATCCTGAAATGAAGGGCTTGCCTAAATGCACGCGGTGGCGTTAACATGCAGCCCACAAATAAAGTTTATTGGCTTTTTCCTTAACCTTCATAACAACTCATTGGCCGGAGGTTCAAGATGAAAATTAAAGATGTACTGGCCGTGATCGTGGGTTTAGCAGCGGCGGCAGGAGCGATCTACTACTTCTATAGGTTCGTGACCTTCGCGCACCCGGAGGGCGGTCAGCATTTAGGCTGGATTGCGCTCTGTTTGGCCGCCGTTGCCTTTGTGTGTGGCCTGGTTTATTTCCTGGGCCACGTTAACAAGGAAGAGGAGATTCACATCACGCAGTAGACCTATGGAGAGGGCCTCGCGTAGCTGTTATGGGCGAGGTTTGATCCCTGTTTGACTCCAGTTAACGCGCGTTGGCGCTCCGTTCCTACTTCCTATCGATATTGAGACTCTGACGCCGTTTGTGCACAAACTGGCGGCTTCCATGTGCGCAAACGGCGCTTGGTTTGTTGTGCCGGGTTAAAATTAGACGGGAGAATGGCGAATGTTTATGGCTGCGATTGCAATGTTCGCACAGGTGGAGACAACATTTCGCGAGCCGGGTTACTTCGCTCCAGTCATGCTGGGAATGCTGGTGTTGGGCGCGATCGCCTGGTTGATAGCGGCAGTGCTGGGGTTCGCACGGGCGCGGGCGTTTGGCCCATCTGCCAGATGGTTCTCATTTGCCGCCGTTTGTTTGATCCTGTTTCACCTGCAGTTCATCGTGCTGGGCTTTGGGCTACTGACTAAAGATAACAGCCTGGTATTCGGAATCCTGACTTTCTTTAATGTCTTCGTTTTGTTCGCGGCGGTGTGCGCGATCATGGGCTTTGTGAGACTGACTAGCCCAAGCTAATGTCCGACAAACTTCAGTTTGTTCGTGCCTTGCAGAAGGAGTTGATGGCGGAATCAGCGACAAACTGAAAGTTTGTGGGACATCGCAAGAGCTTCGTTTTGATGGTAAAGAAACTTCTCGTGATAGCCGCGTTCGCAGTTACTGTGGGCGCGGCGTTTTTAGTCTTTCGCGAACGGTCGTCTTCGAGTGACACTTCGGCGGGGAAGGGATTCGTGCAAACTCGAGGCAGCCGTTTTGTCGTCGATGGCCGCCCCTTTCGCTTTGTGGGCGCGAATGTCGCGGTGATGTACCGCGACGAAGACCGCAGGCAGATGCCTGAAACGATCCGGCGCGCTGCTCAAGCGGGAATTCGCGTAGTGCGCGTCTGGGCTTCAGGTGAAGGTGGGCCAAACGACGTTCGCCCGGTTGCTGACTTTGCCGACTGGCCGCGTACCCATCCAT
>JBGPNE010000155.1:0-6541 GCA_041487335.1 Pyrinomonadaceae bacterium | reverse complement strand
TCTTTCATCGAGCGGCTGACGCCGCGGGCGGCCGTTGTGGCCCGGCCAAGCGTGGTAAGACTCACAGCTTTGCGGCCCATGAATGAAGAGAGCAGCGTTGCGCCGAAAGAGATGGCCGTTTGAATCTTCTGGTTTTTTGCCTGCTCGGATTCGCGCTCAACGGCTTGTTCCGCGCGCCGCCTCTTTTCTTCGAGTTGTGCGATCTTCGGCGCATACTTCTGGCGCAGGTTTTCTACCGCCTCGTCGCGCTGCTCGCGCGCGTGCTGCTGCAGGCGAATACGAAAGTCGCGCTCTGACTCCACCGGGTTTGAAGCAAGATCCAGGCTTGGACTCTTAAACAGCTCGAGTTTCTGATTGCGATAGATCCAGCTCGAAAGATCCTTTCGCCACGTATCGTAGTTCTTAGCTTTGCTTGCAGTGCTCGGAAGCTCTGCGAACTGCGCGTTCTCCTGCGGTGTCTGTTCCAGATCTGCGACGGGCAAATCCAGGGCTGAGCCCTTGCCCCAGTCAACTTGAATGGGACCATCAGTCATCGTTGTGAGCAGTGTCAACTGTTGCGTCGTGTCGATCGATTTCGAATCGCTGTAACGAACTTCGGCGGCGCCGAGCAGCGTCGGGTGATAGATGAGCGCTGCGTTATCGGCTGCGCTGCCGCGTACGGGAATGAAATATTGTGACACTTCGGGCGGCAAGACGGGCCGTTGGCTTCGAGCCGATGACTTCACAGCTACACTTGCCGCGGATGGTGGCGTAGTGGCGGTTGCCGGTTGAGTTGCCACGCCGGCGGCTGCAGCAACGGCCTGCTGAGCCACAGCGGCGGTTGTTGTCTGTGCTTTTACTGGATCCATCAGCGATTTGATTTGATTGCGAGTGAGCGGCCCGCGTAGATAAGACATGGCCCAGCGACTCTCAAAAACTTCTGGCCCGTCTTCGTGGACGTTGTTCAAAAGGAAGATTCTGTTGTTCAGGCCGGCGAGTGTTTGTTCCATCTGCTGCCGGTCAAACTTCAGACCGGTGCCCGCTGCGATTCCCTCGAGTCCCTCCAGCACGCGAGATTTATCGCGCTCCGTTAGTAAACGTCCGATAAACCAGGTGCCGGTGTTCGATAGGCCTTTGTAGTCGAGATCCACCGGATTCTGTGTGACGAGCACGACACCAAGCCCAAACGCGCGTCCCTGCTTCAGCAGCGTCAGCAGAGGCAGTTTTGATGGCGGTTTCGCCACCGGCGGGAAATAGCCGAAGATCTCATCCATGTAGAGAATTGCGCGCAGACTTGTGGTGCCGGATTGAGTTCTCATCCAACCAAGTATCTGATTTAGGAGGAGAGAGACAAAGAACATTCGTTCGGCATCGCTGAGATGGGCAATGGAAAAGATAGACACACGCGGCTTGCCGTCCGCCGTGTAAAGAATGTTGTGAATATCTAGCGGGTCGCCCTCCAGCCAACTGCTAAAGCCGGGCGCGGCCAGAAGATTGTTTAGGGCCATTGCCAACTCGAATCGATCCTTGGAGGGGAAGAATGATTCGAGATCCATCACCCCGACCCTTGTCATCGGCGGCGATTGAATCTGTTGAATCAGCGCTGCGATATCCAAATCACTTCCTGCCGACCATTCCTTACTGAGAATATTCGAGATCAGAATGTGCTCACGGCTTTTGATCGGATCAGCATCAATGCCCAACAGACCGAGCAGACTTGTGACAGTCGTGTTGACACGCTCGGTCATTAATTCGTTCTCTTCTCTGATTGCTTCCGGGGGCGCGGCAAACGACTTCAGGATTGACACAGGAATTCCGGCGTTGCTGCCGGGCGTGTAGATGCGGAAGTCAGCGGCGTCTCGGAATCGCTTGATTCGAGCACCGTCCTGTCCCCATTCGGCCAGCCCTTTCATCCAAAACGCACTCTGCTGCGTCGCATATTCGGCTGTTGAAAGGTTCATTTTCTGCGCATCTTCCTCGTTCACCCAGGGAGCAAAGTCGTCAGCTTTAAGGTCCGGGAACGTCAAAAGCAGATTAGAAAGGTCGCCCTTCGGGTCGATAACAATCGAGGGAACACCATCGATGGCCGCCTCTTCCAGCAGAGCGATACACAGCCCCGTCTTGCCGCTACCTGTCATGCCCACGCAGACGGCATGGGTAACGAGATCCCTGGAATCGTAAAGCAGTAAACCCTCTTTGGCTCTCTTTTTCTTGAGATCAAAAGGACGTCCCAGGTAGAACGCTCCCAGCTTTTCAAAATCTTCCATGAGCGCATGCCTTTCTTGTTTTTTGAAGGGGGATAGATTAGCAGGTATGACCTGAGGACGGAAAGCGCTTTGCTACTTGATCCAAACTGTCTTGATGTTCACAAACTCGCGGATGCCGAATTCACTGAGCTCGCGCCCGTAACCTGAATTCTTGATTCCGCCAAACGGCAAGCGCGGGTCAGAGGCGACCATGGCGTTGATGAACACACATCCAGCTTCGAGTTGGTCTATGAACCGGGCCTGCTCCTGAACATCGTTTGTCCAGGCGGAAGCGCCGAGACCGAAAGTTGTGGCGTTTGCCAACTGAATTGCTTCGTCGATCTTGTTTACACGGAAGAGCAGAGCTACCGGGCCGAACAGCTCCTCGCAGTAAGCCGGTGATTCTTTGGAGATGTTGGCCAAAACGGTTGGTTCATAGAAGTTACCAGCACGATCAAGTCTCTTGCCGCCGGTCAATACGTGGGCGCCAGCAGCGACCGATTTGGTCACCTGCCCATCCAGGTCTTCCAAGATTCGTTCTGTGGCGAGCGGGCCGATGTCTGTTGTCTGTTCCATTGGGTCACCGACGCGAAGCGCTTTCATTGCTTCAACAAACCGACGCTCAAACTCGTCGTAAATTTCCGTCGCGATGATGAAGCGTTTTGCGGCGATGCATGATTGGCCATTATTTATTGTTCGTGCTTTGACAGCCGTGGTTACGGCGTCTTCAATGGGCGCCGAAGGCATAACAATGAAAGGATCGCTGCCGCCGAGTTCGAGCACAGTCTTCTTGATCTGTTTGCCTGCAATGCTCGCCACACTGCGTCCAGCAGGTTCGCTCCCTGTCAGCGTCACTGCAGCAACTCGGGGGTCTATGAGGACGCGCTCGACCATGTCAGACGTAATCAGCAGTGTCTGAAATGCTCCGTCCGGAAATCCAGCGCGACCAAAAATCTCCTCGATGGCGAGCGCACACTGCGGCACATTCGACGCGTGTTTCAGGAGCCCAACGTTGCCAGCCATCAGCGCCGGCGCGGCGAAGCGAAAGACCTGCCAAAAAGGAAAGTTCCACGGCATCACGGCCAGCACCGGCCCGAGCGCCTGAAAATGTACGAAACTTTTTGTCGCATTCGTCACGACGACCTTGTCGGCTAAATGGTGCGCTGCATGTTCAGCATAGTAACGACAGATCCAGGCGCACTTTTCGGCCTCCTGAACCGCTGCCTTGATTGGTTTACCCATCTCCGTAGTCATCAGCCGCCCAAACTCCTGCTTTTCCGCTTCGAGAATCTCGGCGGCGCGCAACATCATCCACTCGCGCTCTGCAAACGATGTGCGGCGATAACTGCGAAATGTATCGGCTGCCAGGCGGACTTTCTCCTCGATCTGCTGTTGGGTCATTGACTCAAAGAGTTTCAGCGTTTCACCGGTTGCTGGATTGATCGTTGCAATTGGCATGGTCAGTCTTTCCCTTGGTTGTTATGCTTTGCGGATAGCCATAAATTCTACTATGACCTTCGGGAGGCGCAAATCTGCGAGTAGGTTTTTGGGCAACTTCTTCACACGCGGGAAATCAAAATGTGAGAGACTCAAGCTAGATAACAAATACGGCTCGGCGACAAAATTGACAGGATTTACAGGACAGAATCTCAGGCTCGAAGTGCCGGCAACCTGCATTTGTCAAACCGCCCGGTAAGACAGCTTGCTACTGCGTAGCCGGGCCTACCAGTTCTGTTGTAAGTCTTGTTGATCCTGTCGAGAGTCCTAACTCTTGGGACGGGATAACTTGCAAGACAAGTTTGCCATTGCTGCCGCACTGCAGGATATTGGGACACTGCTGGAGCTGAAGGGCGGCGACAGCCGCTTCAAAGCTCGCGCATACCAGAGGGGTGCTCGATCCGTCGCCGGATTGTCCGTCGATGTTGGCAAGCTGGTCGAGCAAGATCGACTCACTTCCATTGCCGGCATTGGCAACGCGCTCGCTTCGCAAATCAAAGAGCTTTACCTTACCGGGTCATCTTCTGTCTTGAAAAATCTGCGGCAGGAGTTTCCGCCGGGCATCATTGAACTCTCCGGAGTGCCGGGCCTCACCATCAGCAAGATCCGAACACTTCATGAGGCTTTGGGAATCACTTCCCTCTCTGAACTCAAAGCCGCGGCTGAGACAGGCAAAGTGCGAAAGGTCAAAGGCTTTGGGGTCAGGACGGAGCAGAAACTGGTCGAGGCGATTGCCAATCATCAGACGCGTGCCAACACCGACAAGCGCGTTCACATCCATCACGCCCAGCATGTCGGAGAACAGATCTTGAATTACCTGCGGACAGGCGAGGGATTGCAAGTCGCAAGCGTCGCTGGTTCATTGCGCCGTTGGAAGGAGACTGTAGAAAACATTCGCGTTGTCGCGAGCACCAATCAACCGTCAGGCTTAATCAAGCACTTCTTACGCTTCCCTCTAATTGTTCAGGTTCAGCACCAGTCTGCCAATACTTGCACGGTGCTGCTCGCCGATGGAACCAGGGCTTCCGTAATTGCTGTGCGTCCCGGACAGTATCTGCTGACCCTACTATTCGAAACCGGCTCTGAAGCACACCTAAACAGACTACGGCAGCTATCGAAGGCGAGAAATCTCAGCCTGAATAACCGAAATGTCGGCTCCCAACAGAGGGGCGGGAAACCTGCGCGGACCAAGCGGCCAACAAAGCGTTCGCCGGATATTCGGAGCGAGGCGGATGTTTATCGGTATCTGGACTTGCAGTATGTTCCGCCTGAGCTTCGAGAAGACGAAGGCGAAATTGAGGCAGCGCTCGCAAAGCAACTGCCCGAGGATCTTGTTACGCTGGATGACATCCAGGGTATGGTCCACTGTCACACAACCTATTCCGACGGCAAGCACACAATCGAAGAGATGGCCCGTGCAGCGGAAGCAATGGGAATGAAATACCTGACAATAACCGATCATTCACCGACGGCGTTTTATGCTGGCGGAGTTAGTCCGGATCGTTTGCGAAGGCAGTGGGACGAGATTGACGAGGTGCAAGAAAAGGTAAGAGTCAGACTGCTCAAAGGAACTGAGTCCGATATAGTGGCAAGCGGCGCGTTGGATTATCCTGATAGCATTCTGGAACAGTTTGACGTGATAGTTGCCAGCATCCATTCGCGCTACAAGATGGATTCGCAAAAGATGACGGAGCGCCTGCTCATAGCAATGCGTCAGCCGGTTTTCAAGATCTGGGGACACGCGCTGGGGCGCTTGATTCAGCGCCGACCGCCGTTCGAGTGTGATGTTGAGCGCGTGTTGGACGCAATCAGCGAATCGCGCGCGGCTATTGAAATTAATGGAGACCCGTACCGGCTGGACATGGAGCCGCGCTGGATACGCGAAGCACGCAAGCGAAAAATCCGGTTTGTGATTTCCGTTGATGCCCACTCCACAGGCGCGCTTAACAATGTCAAATACGGCGTGGGAATCGCGCGCCGAGGTTGGGTTGGGAAAGGCGAAGTTCTAAATACGCTGGGAGTTAAGGCGTTTCTTAAGGCTGTGCGGCCAGTATCCTCTTTTTATTCCACTTCGGTGGCTTCACCACCTTCAGGACCATAGAAAAGAACCCAGACCGCCAGGTCGTCAGTAAAGTTCTCAAATCGATGTTCCATTCCCGCGGCGGCAAACAGAAGATCTGTTGGAGCGAATTCTTGTCTGGTATCCCCGCAAACGTATTCACCGCGGCCGGAGGCCACAAAATAAACTTCATCACGCGTATGTGACTTCTGCGGGTCAGCGCCGCGGGGAGCGTAAATCTCCACCAGTAGACTGCCATGTTTGAAGATGGTGGCGAAGCGTCTGCCCTCCGGGCCGGGTAAACTAGCGAGCGCATCGGCTAGAGTCAGTCTCGAGCAAGAGGTCACAGAATTCATGGGACGCTTCTAAGCCAAAACCTGCAGGGAGTCAATGCGGAGTCGCCAGCGGAGCAGCGCGGGGTCTCCGGCCGAGCAGCGGGGGTCCCCACGCCCGGGGTCCCCGGCGGCGCAGCGCCGCTGGGGTGGACTAGGGCAGCCGCGTGGGGTGCAGGATCTCGGCTGGGGTGCCAATAGCGATTTGAAGCGAACTGAAAGGCGGGTCTTGCGCTGATTCTGATCGAAGCTTTCTTCGGACACTGAGGTGGCAACTCTGGGTGCGCGTCTTCATACCTCTCTATCTCGAGGTTAAAGATCTGTTGACCCTTGGCGCGATCGGTATCATCTCCGATGAAAATACCAGTGCCGCTCACGGAAGTCACTCGCGCTCGAAGCCGGCGCGCCGCCGCCGCAAGCCTTGTTTG
>JBGPNE010000154.1:0-6580 GCA_041487335.1 Pyrinomonadaceae bacterium | reverse complement strand
TAATGGCAGCGATTCGTGACTGACACTACGGTCGTGATCATCTCGTGCTGTCGTCTGCTCAGCGGCAAGTCAGGCGACATCAATGCACCGAACGTGGCGAAGGCATGATGTAGGGCTTCGGGGATCAGGCTATGCGATGCCACGATACTGGATGTCTCACCATCCGCGGTGGGATGTACCGGCGTGGCATACTCCGCCGGATATAACTCACGCTGCGCTTCATTGGCGCGGCGCACTTCCTCATCCTCAGAAACAGGAATGGTCTTGATCCAGGTCATACGGATGTGGTTCCTCTCTCAATCTTGTCAGGTAACTGCTTGCGGCGGAAGAGCAAGTAATAAACCGGGAGACCCATTGCTACTACACCTACGCCCAAGAATGCCTGCCTGGGATTATTGCTTCCCAGCAGGACTAGCAACAGAACAATCAAGAACAAGAATACGAGGGGTGTTACAGGATAACCGGGTGTGAGATAAGCAAACTCCTTTTTTTCTTTACGTCGCAGCACAAAAAGAGCAGCTACCGTGAAAGCGATAAAGACTACAACCACAAAAACAAAATATGAAACGATCTCGTTAAAGGTGCCCAGAGCCACGAGTAGAGAAGCCAGCACCGCCTGTATAGCAATAGCGCGCGCCGGGGTCTCGAATCGAGGATGGATTGAAGCAGCGGCTGGAATGAATAGTCCGTCGCGAGCCATCGCAAAATAGACTCGCGGTGCGGACATGACGACCGCTGCCAGGCTTCCGAGCACTGCCACGACAACCACAAGTGAAAGTACTTGTCCGCCCACGCGTCCAAACAAAACCTCACCGGCCTGCGCTGCGAAAGTCTCGCCCGAAGTAACTTGCCCGAGCGGCACGAGGTAGATGAAAACCGCGCTGGTTAGAATGTAAACGAGTGTGACGATCACAACGCCGTAAGCTAACGCTCGGGGCAGCGTGTAAGTAGGATTGCGCACCTCGCCGGCAAGTTTGCTCAGATCCCACCATCCGCCAAACGAAAAGAAAGCACCAACCATCCCGCCTGCCAGAGCGGCGATGAGCGGCGCTGAATTAGCCCGTTGCGTTACGAACGGTGTAAAGTTTGACCAATTGCCAAGTTGAAAACCAAAACCCCAAAGCAAAACAAAGCCCAGCAAACCGAGCTTCAAAATCATCAGGCTGCGTATCAACCACGCCCCAAGTCTAACGCCGCCAATATTAATCGCAGCTATTGAGATGATCGCGCCGATTGCCACTGCCTTGAGTCCGAGGGGCGATAGGCTGAGACCGTAACCAGCATAACTCGCCAGGCCGACCGCGAGCGCCGCAGTCAGGCCCGGATCCATCACCAGAAGAGCCATCCATCCGTACATGAAGGCGACTGCGGGGCCATACGCCTCGCGCAGGTAGACGTAACCGCCGCCGGCCTGGGGATATCTTGCAGCCAACTCACCGTAGCAAAGGGCGCCACACAGAGCCATCGCGCCCATCGCAAGCCAGACTACAAGCAGCCACAGGGGTGAGCCGAGCGATTTCGCCATACCGGCAGGAGTGAGAAAAATGCCAACCGCAATGACTTCACCGACCACGAGAGCTGTCGCTGTGCGAATGCCAAGCTGTCGCTTGAGTTCGGTCGATCTATTCACTATATCTTCGCCCGATCTAGACTCACAAGATTATATCCAGCAGACAATCAGCCCAGAAAGGCCGACAGACTTCAATTTGACGGGCGGCTCCATCGTTTCAATCATCAGACATTCGACAGGATTGGCAGAATTAACAGGAACTACAACTAAAAGACTCAGACTACTTCTTTCCCCTTCCTGTAAATCTTGTTAATCCTGTTAAAGTTGCGGCGCTGTGTCCGACAAACTAAGGTTTATCGCCATTGCCCGGGTGCTTGGATTCAGAAAGTCACGCGGGCTGCAAACTGAAAGGCGCGCGGGCCGCCGGAGCCAAACACGCCGCCTGCGGTAGCCACCGGTTGGCCGAAGCTTGATGAACGCAGGAAGCCCGCGCTGGCTGGGTCATTGCTGTCGCGTACCAGCACGTTTGAGAATCCTGAATAGTTCGATTTTGAAGAGCCGAGCACGTTTGTGATGTTGAAAAGATTGAACACTTCCAGCAGCGGCTCGATCCTCACGCGCTCGCCGAGCCTGAAGGCCTTCGACACGCGCAGGTCAAGGGAACTGAAGCCATCGCTAAAACGAGCGTTATCGCTCACCAACGGCAAAGGTTGGCCGCCGAAGCCGCCACTGGCATTGATCTGTTTGATAAAGGCATTCAGCTCCGCCCCGGTGTGAAACAGTCTGGCGCCCGCGTTGCGTTGCAACTGGGGAATGCGCTGGCTGCCGTCGGGCACGAGAATATCCATCGGCACTCCCGACGCAAGGGTGACGATAGGAGCCAGATGGATACCGGCAGGCAAGTCCAGCACGCCTGAGAAGGTGAAGCGATGACGCTGATCGTTTGGAGTGGGGCCGTATTCCAATTGAAGATTGCCGGAGTTAATCGGGCCGTTGGAAAACGGGATCTGATCGTCGTTGGCATAGTTGAATGTTTTAGAGAGGGTATAGGAGGCGCGGAATTGATAGTGATGCGAAAACCGTTTCTCCAAACTCAGCAGTAACCCATCGTATTTCGTTTTAACGCTCGACTCCAGATTTTTCACCAAATCCGGACCGCCCACCACTGGATTAAACACACTCCCAATCGTCCGGCCAATGATGAAATGCGTGCCAAAATTGTGGATGCAATCAGCGCGCAACACATAGCTATTACCAAACTCACGTTGAATGCCAATGTTCATCTGCTGGACCATCGGGTTTTGCAGATTGTTGTCGATGATGTTGATACCGCCGGCGCCGGCTCCAGGCAGGATGAACCCGGAAAACGGATTCGCCAGAGTGGGAGCGGGAGGGGGGAACTTCCCATTTACCGGATCGAACAGGAATTGTGGCGGGATGAAAAAGATGTTCCCGGCCCGCACTTCAATCGGCAAGGCACGGCCATCAAGCCCGCGCTCCAGCGATTGGATCTCCAGCGTCACGCGATCGTAGTAGATGCCGTAGCCGCCATGGATGCTGGTGCGCCCGTCTTTCGCTGAGTAATTGAATCCCAGGCGTGGACCGAAGTTGTTCGTGTCTCTTCCTCTCTTGCCGTGCAGAAATGGCAAGATTAACGGATTGAGCTGGCTCACCCGGCTGACGTTTTTCACATCGGTGTCGAGCTCATACCGCAAACCGAGATTGACCGCGAGCTGAGGACTTACCCTCCAGTCGTCCTGAACAAAAGCCGCCAGGTAAGAGCTATCGGCATCGGGAATGAGGAGTGGCTGTGTGGGCACGCCGCTACGCAGCGTTACGGCGAAGAGCAGATCGTTATCATCAACCTTGCCGTCTCCGTTGCGATCGAAGTCGGGAAAGTCTTCGATCATTTCGATGCGTCCCTGCTGGAAGACCCGCAGATCAAAGTCAGCGTCCACGCGCTGAATCTCTCCGCCAAAGTTTAGTGTGTGGTTGCCGCGCACCATTGTAAAAGTATCGCTAAACTGCAGTCGCCGCTGCTTAGTTCCCTGGGGGACGCGGAAAGAGGCGCCGTCCTGAATGCTGGGGAAGGTAAGCTGCGGTCCGGGAGTGACTGGCTCAATCGAGTTAACAAACGAACTGAAACTGAAGTTGAAACTGTTCACGTCGCGAGGATTCAACACGCGCGTGTAATTTGTGAGAAAAAAGTGCGTACGGCTGGTGCTCGCCTGACGCTGAGAAGCAGAGCCGATCGCTCGATCCAGCGTGCTCGGCGCCACGTCATCTTCGCGTTCGAGTGAGTAGCGAAAGATTAAGTGATCGCGATCGCTCGGCTGCCAATCTGCTCTTTCTGTACTCAACAGATCGTTGAGCGGCGCCGCAACGAAACCTCTTCTTATCGAGCGGGTAGCCAGGTCACGCGTGCCCACGAGTGCGGCGCCATCTTGATTGCGGTATTCAAGAGAGCCAAAGAACCAGGCGTGATCTCGTTTGATTGGCCCGCCCAGGGTAAAAGCATACTGCTCGCGGTCAAACGGCGGCGTCTGGCCGAAACCAGCGTCAAACGTGGCAGGCAACCCCTGCAGCGCTTTGTCGCGAAAGTAGAAGGATCCCGAACCGTGGTATTCGTTTGTTCCTGACTTAGTGACGACATTGATTACCGCTGAGCCGGAGCGGCCCCACTGGGCGGTGAACTGGTTTGTCGCGATCTGAAACTCCTGGACTGCTTCTTGAGAGATATTCTGCAGTTGGCCGCCCACCACGTCGTCATTATCGTCGGCGCCATCGATCGTTAAATTGCCGCCGCGACCGAGCTGGCCGGCGGAAGAGATCACAATCGTATTGGTCTTTGTGGGGTCGAAGTTGGGCGCCAAGGAGTTGCCGGGAATCAGCAGAGCGAGCTCGAGAAAGTTGCGGCCGTTGAGTGGGAGGTTTTCGATCTCTCGCTTGCTTACAACACCGTCGACAACCGCAGATTCCGTATTGATTGCGGAAACGGAGTCGGTGACGACATCATAATGGACGTTTGCGGCGGCAACATAGAGCGTAGTATCAACGGTCTCCTTCTGGCCGACACGCAGAGTGGCAGGGAGGACCCTGGTTCCAAAACCTAAATACTGAATTCTTACCTCATAGTCTCCGGCGGGAAGATTTGTTAAAACATATAACCCTTCATCATTAGTTTTCGTCTCGCGCTTAAGGCTGGTTGATTTCTGGGTGGCAGTTATTTGCGCGCCTGATACGACAGCCCCGTTTGGATCAACGATTCTTCCGCTCAGAGTCGCTGTAGCGACCTGTTGTGCTGCGATATATGAAGGCTGGGCTGAGAAACCATAAAGCGTCGCGAAAATTGCGATTGCCATCAAAAGTAAGCGAGGGCGCCTCGCAATTCGCGGCTGTCGCTGGTCGTTGGCTACACAACTCATTTCCGGTTCCTTATGAGTGAAAGTGGTAGTTTCGTTAAAGCCGTTAACGAACTCCCGTTGGATTGGTGAGCTCAGTCCCGGGCTCAAAACTTTGTGATTCAGAAGCCGTCGTTCAGGTCTGCAACAAGTTAGGAAGGATAAAAGACCTCTGAATCAGCGAACCCGGGACTGAGATACTGGTGACTTACGGGAGGCAAACTACCACGACAGGTCATTTGTGTCATGACTCTGGAGTTGGAGCTTTCTATCAAACTTTAGTTGGAGAAGAACGGCTGGTTAATACCGCCGACAAACTTCAGGACTATTGTCCGATAAACTTTATTAGTTTGTCGTGGCTGCAAAGAGCCGATGGCGGAAACCTGCGACAAACTGAAGTTTGTCGGACAATTGAGCAGTACTAGCGAAGGTGGACGATTCCGCGCTGCAGGGCTGTAGTGGCCGCCTGGGTTCGGTCGGTCACGCCCAGCTTGCTCAAAATGTTATTGATATGACTCTTGACGGTTGCTTCGCTGATCTTTAGAGCGCTAGCTATCTCTTTATTACTCTTGCCGCTGACGATCTGTTGGAGAACTTCCAGCTCTCTGCTTGTCAAGTCAGAGCCAATCATTCTCTCTGCCAGTCTTTCGGCCACAAGCGTAGGAATCCGTCGCGATCCGGCATGTACCTTCCTGATCGCATCCTCCAGTTCTTCGAAGAACATATCCTTGAGCAGATAACCTTGCGCACCGGCCTGTAGAGATCGGTATATGTCCTCGTCACCGTCGTACGTCGTAAGGACGATAATGCGGGCGTCCGGAAATTCCCGCCGAATAGCTGCGATCGCCTCAACGCCCCCGAGGATGGGCATCCGTAGATCGATCATCGTGATGTCCGGCTTGTGGAGGCGATACAACTCGATTGCTTGCTGCCCATTTGTCCCCTCCGCAACAACCACCATATCGGGAACCGTATTAATCAGGGCGACAAAGCCCTGACGTACTACTGCCTGGTCGTCGATCACCATGATTCTGATCTTGTTGTTACTCACACAGAATGTCCGACAAACTTTAGTTTGTCGTTCCGATCTCCAAGTGTAATTTTCCGAATGACGGGCCGCTGAACGACGGTCAGCGACAAACTGAAGTTTGTCGGACAAGATCGCCACTCAACCACTAATCGGCACATCAACCACAACTTCAGTGCCCTCGTTTGGACCGCTGTGAATATCGAGCGTGCCGCCCACCTGTTCTGCGCGCTCACGCATGCCGACCAAACCGAAATGCGCTGACCCTGCGTTGCTCTGCGTTTGGTGATCAAACCCTCGTCCGTCATCCCGTACGCTGAGCTGCACCCGCCTCGCATCAAACTTTAGGGTGACCAGAATTCGCTGCGCGTGGGCGTGTCTTACGGCATTGTTAACAGCCTCCTGACCTATTCGCAGGAGATTATTTTCAACCAACCGGGTGAGCGGCCGAAACGCGCCGCTGACTTCGACCTGAGCTTGCACGGTGGTCTCAGCCGTCAAGCGTCGCGCGGTCTCCGTCAAGGCCGTTGGCAGGTCGTCGGTGTCGAGAGCCTGCGAGCGCAGGTCCCAAACATAACGGCGCGCTTCGGCGATGCCATGGCGGACCAACATTCGTACCCGGTCCAGATGAGTTTTGGCCAG
>JBGPNE010000153.1:0-6580 GCA_041487335.1 Pyrinomonadaceae bacterium | reverse complement strand
TATCAAAGGATATATGATCAAGGGGCTTCGCTCGGCGATGGCGTCCGCTCCGTGGCTGGAGCTTTGTTCATTAACCGAATGCGCTTATCGAGCGGTGTAATGATCGGAGACACGATTCAGACAAGTGAGGGTGGTCCATTAACTGACGGCACGGTTTTTCTAGAGAGCGGCGAGCTGCTGGGCGATGGGGTCTTGCTGGGCGATGGGGTCTTGCTGGGCGATGGGGTCTTGCTGGGCGATGGGGTTTTACTGGGCGATGGGGTCTTGCTGGGTGACGGGGTCTTGCTGGGCGACGGGGTCTTGCTGGGCGACGGGGTCTTGCTGGGCGACGGGGGACTACTTGGTGATTCCATAGCTCAGGCTTACCAGGTCCTGGTCGTCGGGGAGGATACTGTTTCGATGGAACCAGAAATCGATTCAGGTATTGATGACCTGGATAATTGACGTCCCAATTCTGAACAACTTGCAATGGAGATCAGCAATGTCCTCATCATTATCCAGAGTTGTGTCGAAACAAAGTAGCATCAAAACGACAAAGCCGAGTGCGGCTTCTGAACCATCTTTGATGGTGCAGCCGTTCACTCGCGGTCAAGAGTCTGAAGTTCTTTCTTTTTTGGAAGCGAGTCCGCTCCACACGGTTTTCATGCGCGGACTTATCCGTGACAACGGTCTCGAAAGCCCTCGCAATCGCGGAGCTTTTTGTGGATGTCGTGACCGGGAAGGTCGGCTCCATGGTGTGGCTCTGATAGGCCACGCAACGCTCTTTGAGGCCCGCAATGAGGCCGTCATTCGAGCCTTCGCAGAAGAGGCCCAAAAGCAGGCGAATATACACATGGTGATAGGCAAACAACAGCCAGTGGAGTTGTTTTGGAAATCATACGTTGAGCGCGGACAACAGCCCCGACGCGTGTGTAGCGAGTTGCTGCTCGAGCAAGAGAGGCCAATCCCGGTGCATGAAAGCGTCGCTGCCTTGCGGCGCGCCACCATTGAGGATCTCGGTCGTGTGATGCCGATCCAGTCACAAATGGCTTTTGCCGAAAGCGGTGTCAATCCGATGGAAGTGGATCTTGCTGGTTTTCAGCAACGCTGCGCTCGTCGCATTGAACTGGGCCGAGTCTGGGTTTGCGTAGAGAAGGAAACCTTGACGTTTAAGGCTGACATCATGTCCGAAACGCCTGATGTTATCTATCTCGAAGGCATCTACGTCGACCCCAGCCATCGTGGCAACGGTTATGGCTTGGGTTGCCTCGCGCAAGTGAGTGAGAACCTTTTAAGAAGCGCAAGGTCGCTCTGTCTGTTTGTAAACGAGCAATACACAGAAGCGCAGGAATTCTATAGCCGGGCCGGTTTCACCCTGCGCAGCCGCTATTCGACTATCTTCCTTGAGCCACGGAGTTCGAGAGCGACAATTGGCCACTTAGAGACTCGAGATCAGGGCGCCACTCTGTGACCCGTGAGGTTGGAAGTGATGAGCAGAAAAGCCTTCTCGAAAGCTTACATGTGGCTGATCATCGGCGCGGGCGGGATAATCTCCTCTGTTTCCCTCTACGACTTCACCACTTCGTCGCCTGGGCCTACTGACCTACATTTCATCATACTGGCGCTGATCGCAATAGTGCTGGGTCCATGCCTGATAGTTAGAATTCCGCGACTTACATCACAGATCACCGTCTCCGACACATTCATTTTTCTCACAATACTTCTCTACGGAGGCGAGGCTGCCGTTCTGCTTGCGGCACTGGAAGCGCTCTGCTCCTCTCTGCGCTTCTGCAGAAAGCCTATTACTATTCTTTTCAATTCTGCCATGATGGCCTGCGCCACTTTCTTGACGAGTTGGACGCTAAGCTTCTGTTTTGGCTCAACTCTGGAGATTACCCGCAACGGATATTCACCTACTCTAATAGTCGCTCTCTGCTTAATGGCATTGGTGCAGTACATTGCCAACTCAGGCTTGGTCGCTGTCGGAGCAGCTCTCAAGTTAGAGCGGCCCGTCTTACAAACGTGGTCCAAGCATTATCTATGGACCTCCATCACCTACGTCGCTGGTGCATCCGCGGCCGGCATTATTGCCAGGTTGGTTAATACAATAGGCTTCTACTCGGTAATAGTTACGACTCCAATTATCGCTATCATCTTTCTAACCTATCGCACATACCGCGAGAACATCGAGGCCGCCGCCACTCAGGCTAAACAAGCCGAACACCATGCCGAAGAACTTTCACTGTACATAGCCGGACGTAGGCAAGCAGAGAAAGAGCGCGACCAACTGTTGATTCGCGAGCAGCAGGCTCGGGCCGAGGCCGAGGCAGCGAACCGAATGAAGGACGACTTCCTCGCTATGGTCTCACATGAGTTGCGCACGCCGCTAACGCCAATTCTCGGATGGATTGCCATGCTGCGCGCTGGAGGACTCGACCGTATCACAGCGGCGAGGGCTCTGGAATCAATTGAACGCGCGGCAAAACATCAAGACCGCATCATCAACGACCTGCTCGATGTTTCGCGCATTATCAAAGGGAAGCTTCATCTAGAAATCACACAGATCAACCTGACGCAGGTCATAGAGACTTCCCTCGAAATCGTGCGTCCAGCCGCGGAAGCTAAGAATATTCTGATCAATTGCGAGTACCCACTGGAGGCGCCTTTCGTTTCGGCCGATAGCGCCCGCTTAAAGCAGGTGATGTGGAACGTGCTCTCAAATGCTGTCAAGTTCACGCCCATCGGGGGCCGCATAGATGTTCAGATGAAGCCGGATGGCTCTTACGCACAGATACAGGTGAGGGACACAGGTATAGGAATCAGTGCTGACTTCCTCCCACATGTGTTTGAGCGGTTTCGCCAAGCCCATACGTCAAACAACCAGGCCCTGGGTGGACTAGGTCTTGGATTAGCCCTCGTTCGCTACGTCGCAGAGATGCACGGCGGAACTGTCCGGGCTGATAGTTCCGGCCTGGGCCATGGCTCCACTTTTACCATAAAATTGCCACTGCTCACGGCGCACCAGTACTCGCCTGGCTTTAAGAACTTGCACTTGATAACCAACGACCGGATTGCACGGTCGAGCGACCGTGCTGTGAAAGAACTTCCGCAACTTCGGGCTCAACGCGGTCGATGACGTCCAAATGGGGTTATATTGCTCAGAGATAACAGTAGACTAGATTAGATCCAGTCGAGGAGATCAAGCTAATGGCTACAAAGAATCCGAACAGTCCAACCATCCTCCTCGTGGAGGATTATCAAGAGACTCGTACAATGCTGAGAACCTGGTTGGAGAGGCGAGGCTACCGACTGGTGGAAGCGGGGGATGGCCAGGAAGCCGTTGATCTTGCGCCGCTTGCCCATCCGGACTTGATCCTGATGGATCTACGGCTTCCTGAGCTTAACGGCATCGCGGCGACGCGCCGGTTACGCCAACATGCCGACTTGAAGAATGTTCCAGTAGTGGTCCTTTCCGCGCTCGACCCGGCGATGTTTCGCGAGGCAGCTCTTAGTGTGGGCTGCGTGGAATACCTTACCAAGCCGATTGATCTGGATAAGTTGGAAGAGCTCCTCTTTCGTCTCTTAAGCGACAAATCAGCCGTCCATAATAGCTCGCCGGTTATGCATTGAGGCACTGCGGATCCTTCACTTGATCTCAATCTTACGAGCTTTCCCATCATCCAGGATTGTGACAACTCCGCGATTCTCGCGGGCAGAGGTGACCGTAAAACTGAATTTTCGCGTGCCTGGCCTGTAGCGTCCTAGCGGGGCGCCGACCGTCACCACGTAGCCGCGAGCGACAGCCGCTGCGTTTATACTCGTTCGGCGGAAAACTTCCTGCTCGTAAGCAGGGCTGATTCCGTCGTCTTCGTAGAGAGTGGTCGACGCCGAACCATTATCGTCCGGATAGATTCCGAAGGTTACTGGATCAATAGGCTTCTCGCCCACATAATTCAGCTCAGGGCCCATCGGAATAATCGCCCCGCCCCGCACAAACAGCGGCACAAGTTCCAACGGCGCGGCGGCGCGAATCATCGTCCCGCCTTCATACTTTTTGTTGGTCCAATAGTCGTACCAGATGCCTTTTGGCAGGTAGACCAGACGCTCGACAACATCGGGCCTGAGCACAGGCGCTATCAGGAGATCATTTCCGATCATGAACTCGTCGTCGAGATTATAAGTGTTCGGATCGTCCTGATAGTTGAGCACTAATGGCCGAAACATTGGCACACCGGTTCGGTGCGCCTCCTCCAGCGTCGTGTAAAGAAACGGGAGCAACCGGTAACGGAGCTTTAGATACTTGCGGATAATGTCTTCGTAGTATTTCCCGAAGCGCCAGGGCTCCTGATCATAACCGTCGATCTGCTTGTGATTACGACAAAACGGAGCCAGAAAACTAACTTCATACGAGCGTACAAGCAACTCGCCATTTCCCCTGCCAATGAATCCACCGACGTCGCTGCCAACAAAAGGTTCACCCGAAAGACCGAGTGACGCAAACATCGGAATGTTAAGCGCGAGCGACTCCCACGTGCTGTTCGTATCGCCCGTCCACATCGTCGAGTAGCGCTGGATGCCAGCATAGGCCGCGCGGGTGATGACGTAAGGTCTTCGATCAGGTTGCAGGCGCTGGAGCCCCTCGTAAGTAGCGCGAGCTTCGAGCAAAGCGAAGAGGTTGCGATTCTTCGCATGCGTGGACTTCTCGCCTTCGTCATAGCTCACGACATCGATCTGGTTTTGGCCGGTCTGATTGACGAAGTCCGAGGGTTCGTTCATGTCATTCCAGATCCCGGCAACTCCGTTATCCGTGTAGGCGCGATGCAGATCTCCCCACCAGCGCCGGGCGTCGGGGAGTGTGAAATCGACGAAGACGCTGTCGCCCGGCCAGACTTTTGGAACAAATAACTCGCCGTTCTTTCGATGTTGAAAATAGTTCTTCTCCAGTCCGAGATCAAACACGTAATAGTGCTTGTCCTGCGGTTCGAGCTCAGGGTGTGCCGGGTTCGCAGTTTGTCCCTTCGCCTCAGAGGAGGTTGGCTGATATTTGACGCCTGGATCGACAATCGTAACCAGCTTCACGCCCTGCTTTGCTAACTTCTCCGCAAGCTCTTTCGGATTAGGAAAGCGCTTTGTGTTCCAGGTGAACACACGATAACCATTCATGTAATCTATATCGAGATGGAGCACATCGAGCGGCAGGTTGCGCTGCCGGTATTGTCGCACCACCTCTTCGACCATCGTATCCGGATAGTAGCTCCAGCGACTCTGCTGATTGCCAAGCGCCCAAAGGGGTGGCAGCGGCATTTGGCCCGTGAGGTCCGCATAGCGATTGAGAATCTTCTTGATCGATGGACCATAGAAGAAGTAGTAGTTCATCTCGCCGCCTTCGGCGCCAAACCAGGCGCGCTGCTGCGACGAACGACCAAAATCAAAGTAGCTACGATAACTGTTGTCAAAGAAGATGCCGTAGGCTGAGCCGCGCTGCAAGCCGATGTAAAACGGAACCGTCTGATAGATGGGATCTCTGCCTTCATTGTAGCCCGGTGTGTCGGAGTTCCAGTTGATGAAAGAGCCACGACGCTTGTCGAGCCGCGTCGCTTTCTCACCCAGGCCGTAGAAGTGTTCGTCAAAACCGAGTTTCTTTGCCGCGGCGACGAACATCCCCGATTTCGGATCAAACATCATCCCGGCCATCAGACCCTTGGGGTCGTACATCATGGGTTGCTCGTCCGCATTGATCAGCTCATGGGTACGCGCATCGCGAAACTCAATCAGCAGCGGCGAGCGATGAACGACCGCCTCGACCTCATCAGTCGCGATCGCAATCGCGTCTGCTGTTTCTGTAAACTTCCAGGGGGTAGTAGCCCAGTTCTCTTTGGCAATGGCCCACGAGTGTTCCTTCACGGAGACAGGTTTCATGAAGGAAGCTCTAACGCGGATCAAATCTGCCGCCAGCACCGTCACCTGCACTTGGGAGTGATCGCCACAGTTAAGCGTCACGCCCTTCTCTGTTCTCGTGAAGCTAACGACCGGGCCAATGTTTTCCAGATTGGTAATGTCCTGGGCCGACACCGCAAAGGCAAAACTGACCAGGCAAAAGAGGATGGTTAAAAGCCTGTTCAATGCAGGCGCCAGCGCGCGAACAAATGCCTGAGCCCTTTTAGGACAGTGGGGTATTCTGTTCAAGGTTAATCTGGATCTTTCCATTCTTGTCTCCCGTGGCGGCGCACAGATGTTGCTTCCCAAATCGGCGGCGAACCCTGGCGCCAGCAGTCGCGTCCTTATACACCGAGTGAGTCATTATCTGGCGCGGTGAGTTTCTCTTTCAAGATCTTTTTAGATAACGAGCCGCAACGATCCGCGGGGTTTCGACATTTCTGCCGCTCCTGATATTGATTGCGAGCCGAATGAATTGCGCCATGGACCAGGCGAGTGGGGTTGCGGAGCCCGTCCCTGAGCCGAAGCGGAATGCGGACCCGGGACTTTCGCTCCGATCCCACAGTTGTTCGGGGATCATCATTCCGTCGTTTGCGGAAGCCATCATCGCGTCCAGACGTTTGCGCGCACTGCCGTTTTCATGCAGAGCCATTTCGTATTCACC
>JBGPNE010000152.1:0-6589 GCA_041487335.1 Pyrinomonadaceae bacterium | reverse complement strand
TTTTACCTGGGCAACGTTCTGCTGAGCCGGTTGCTGTCGTCTCTGCTGGCTACTAAGATCACGATGTGGGCGGCCGCGATCAATCTCGCGCTCAATATTGTTCTGGATATTCTCTTAATCAGAGTCATGGGCGTTTCTGGTATTGCGCTGGCCACAGCTTGCGCCAGCATGGTTACATTCGGTTTTGTGTCCTACCACACGATAAAGATCTTAAGAACTCGCGCCGCGAGTTTTCCGCCCGTAACCGATAAGGACGTGATCTGACTCTGCCTGGCGCTTTGCGCCAGGGCTGTGTGGGCTCCTGGTGAATCAAGATTTCCAGTAACGGCCTTGCGATAGAAGGGTTTGCCGAAGATTTTCCGCAAGATTTTCTTTGACATTTTTGGCGAGTAGATGTAGTTTTCCCGTGCTTCTCTTGCAGGACATTTCAGAATCGAGAAGGTGAGGATCGTGTCTGGGTTTTCAGGCGGGGTTCTTGATTGAGGTGGCCTTCTACTTCCCTAAAAGTAAAGGCCACGAATACGGCCTTATAAGACAGTTTCTCAGCACGCCAACTCGTCTTCGGAGTTGCCTTCCCAGTTGAGCAAGAAGGCCGGGCCCGGTTTGGACATTCTCGCCGTTTTGATTATCAGCTCTCTTTGGAATAAGGAGGATCGAATCGTATGAGACGGAATCGACGTTTGGGCGGCATCGGATCGGTGGTCCTGATGGCCGTGGGTGTTTTGCTCTTGCAAGCTTTTGGTTTCTCGGTCGCGGATGCCCAACGCAAACCTCCTTCAGATGATACGGATAGGGAGCTATTCAAGCCGCCTGCCGCGCCTCGGGTTCAGGAGCCGGCTTCTACCCGTCAGCAGAGCAGCCGAACACAGAGCAAGACTCGCCGAGGGCTGGTGGGCTCACCGCTTTCAGGTTCTGGGAGTATCTTGACGGCGGATGTGCTTCCAAGCGGAACTTTGGTTGCGAACGCCGGACCAGTCTCAAACTGCGCGGCCAATGGTGGTGGTGGCTTTGACTGCAATATTTTTGAAACGGATGTCAGCGGCAACAAGTCCGAGATATCGAACGTTATCACGCTACCCGCATTGGTGGTGGGAGGTTACCTCGTACTGAAGGACAACCCGGCCGCCCCGGACAGTGACCAGACCCAATGGAGCGATGTACTTGTCTTCGCTCCCACCGGTGGAAACGCGACGACCGTTCAGATGTTTTCGGCGGGGTGTAATACCGGCAATCCCAATGATCGAAGTTGCTTCCCCTCGTTCGCTACCGTTACCGCGGATCCCGACAGTGCTTTCGTTAACGAAACTGAGGGTGCCGCCACGGTTTTCGCTGCCAGTCCAAACATCTATAACATCTTCAGCATTGACGATAATCCACCAAACAGGCCCTTCACGCTGGCGTCTTCAGTGGGTACGGTTGATGAAGACAGCACGGCGCTCGTGCAGTTGAGGAATTTCACCGTGACCTTGTTGCCCGCAGCAACGGGCTCGGTTCACATTCGTTACAACATCACGGCCGTAGACGACATTTCGCGTTTCTGTCTGGCCACCCAGTCGGTGGTTCGCGTGCGCTTTAGAAACAGCGACAACAGTGGCGCGACGGCGCAGGTCGCGTTTGACATCCATCAGACTAATGTCACGAGTGGCGGTAACAACATCATCTACTCGTTCAACAGCAATGGCCGCGGAGCAGGAACGTCATTTACTACGGCCACTGACTCTCCGGCGATCGATTTTGACTTCGCAAACAACATCTACTGGATCGAAGCAACCATCTTCAGGAGCAACACGGGCCAGGTAGCCGATCTCGGCTCAATCCAGATCTGGGAGGGCGGTGGCACTGCATGCCCGTAGGCCTTTAGCTCTGGACTTACTACTTGCGGAGGGCCGGGGATTGTGACCGAGGCCCGTTTCTAAAGTTGAGTTTTTGACAGACTTGTTTTCAAGGAGGACCTTCAAAGTGCAGCCCAAAACGCGAAAGCAAACTCTCTTTGTTCCCGCAGCTTTCATTCTATTATTCGCGCTGGTTGTGGGGAGCGCGGCGATTCTAAGCCCGAGTGCAATGGCCCAGTCGCGACCGAAAGTCACGGAGGAGACTGAACGGACACGTTCGCGGGAGCAGTCCCCGAAAGATACGCGTCAGGAGCCAGCCCCCGCTGGGCGAATGACGACCGACGTCGTACCGAAGCAAGAAACGCCTGAAATTGTGAGTGCTGCTCAGAATAGGGCCTGGACATCGTCGGGCTCGACCGGAACGGTGGATGAAGACAGCGCGGCAATCGCGCAACTTAAGAACTTCACCGTCACCTTCCTACCCTTAGCCGCCGGATCGATTAACGTTCGCTATAACATCACCCCAACCACCGGTATTTCTAGTTTTTGTCCGGCAACCACTTCGACTGTTAAGGTGCGCTTCCGAAACTCCGACAACGCGGGAACCACTGCCAGGGTTTCTTTCGAGATCCATGCGACTAACGTCGCCAGTGGCGGTAACAACATCATCTACAGCTTTGATAGCAATGGTAAGGGAAGTGGTTTGAGCTTTACGACGTTTACTGATAGTGCTGCGGCGATCGATTTTGACTTTTCCACCAAAGTCTACTGGATCGAGGCGACTATCTTTCGCAATGACCTAAACCAGCTTGCCGATCTCGGCGCTATTCAGATTTGGGAGAGCGCCGGCACTTTCTGTCCGTAATGAATTAGGGTAGGCGCAGAATTCCGCTTGCTAATCCGAAAGGGCGGGAATGAGGTTAAGCACCTCGTTCCCGCTCTTCGCACTTTTACCTCAATTTTCCATCAGCCTCTCTTAACAGACCCGTGCAGTTTCTTGAACCGGCTTCGCTTTCCCAACTCGGTTGAAAGCAGGCTGACTGTCAACAGAGGTCTGATCAAATCAAGGGGCGCTCGCTTTCGGCGATAATTCGATCGTCACCTGATCCCCAACGGAAAACCCCTGAATCTTCAACTTGTATTCATGGCCCTTTGGCGCTTCGAAGATCGCAAACGCGCGCTTGCTCACACTCGGACTTAACTTTCCAATTAGTCCCACGCTCTGTTCAGCCGTCGAGGCTTTTTCACTGAGGCTGTATTCCTTTCCCTTTTCATCAATCAACTTAAACGGACCGATAGCTCTTTCTTTCTTGTCGGTATTCACCACACTCAGATCGACAAAGAGGTAGGTTCCGTCGGTGGATTGTTTTTCAGAAGGATTGGCGGACAGATGATCGCTGAACCAGGAGCTATAGACCTTGTAGCCAATGTATCCGGCGGGAACCACTTCGCCGGTCTTGAAGACTTGTCTTGGAGATGATGCTGGCATTGCCGACGCCGGACCGGTCTGTGAGGTGGAAACTGGCGGGCTGCTGGCCGCTGGCGTTGGATCGGCAGCGACTTGTTTGTGTCCGCAGGAAAGCAGACCTGCTGCTAAGAGCATCAATGCTGCTACTCGGGCCAATGTGCCGACAATCTTTTCCGTCGGGCCCAGAGTGCGCTTCGCAGTCTGTGGTTTGATATCAGGCATTCCACTCTCCTCTGCAGTTACGCTGAATTGAAATCACATTCTAACTCTAGCCGTTTATTCTGCCCGAGCAAAGCGAATTAGAGGAGTGCATTCTTGTCGAAAATTATTTACACGGGCTGCATTCCTGCGGTATGCTGCGCCGCCTGCATTGTGTCCCCAACGTCGCAAAATCCACTTGCACCAAAGTCAGAATTCCGGCTTGGATATCGTCCAGAGCTTGACGGGGTTCGCGGAATTTCTATCCTGCTGGTCCTGGGTCTGCACTTCAAGCCTTCAATTATGCCCGGCGGTTATTTTGGCGTGGATATTTTCTTTGTCTTGAGCGGATTTCTGATCACATCTTTGCTGTTACAGGAATGGGCGCGGAAGGATTCGATCCGCCTGAAAGACTTTTACATTCGCCGCGCTCTGCGATTGGGACCGGCGCTCGCCTTCTATCTGTTGTCGCTCGGCGCTTATGCTTTCTTGTTTCTTGGAAGAGAGAGCGCGCATGAAGTCTACATTGGAATCCTGTGGACACTTTCCTACGTGTCGAACTGGGTCATGGCCCTCAGGCCGAATCAGCCGCTAAGCATTCTGGCAATCACCTGGTCGCTCTCCGTTGAAGAGCAATTCTATTTGATTTGGCCGCTACTACTCACCGCGCTCTTGACTGCAAAACTGCGACGACGATGGATATTAATCGCCCTGGCTCTTGGTGTGGTTTTCGTTGCCGTGTATCGAGCGCTGCTTTGGCAGGCTGGCGCATCTCCGAGGCGTTTGTATTATGGTACAGACACTCATGCGGAGGGCTTGTTGCTAGGTTGCCTGATCGGTTGTCTGCTTTCATGGGAATTGGTCCCTCGATCTAGAACGCTCGGGCGTGCGATGAAATCCTTTGCGCTGATTTCATTTCTTTTCGTTGGCTATCTGGTCTTCACTACCAGTCATTACGAACCACTGCTTTACGTTGGCGGCTTCTCGCTGGCGTCGCTCGCGATCGCCGCAATGATATTCACGTTACTCGCGTGGCCTGTTGCGGTCGCGACGATGCTCCTGCGGCTTCGTCCCCTTGTTTGGGTGGGACGTATTTCCTACGGACTCTATCTTTGGCACTGGCCTGTACGAGGCCTGGTTTTTGGCAAATCTGTACAGCCCTCGATCAAACAGATCATCGTTGGAATTGTCTTGTCACTGGTCATCACCGCCTTCTCTTTCTATGTTGTCGAACAACCTTTCTTGCGTTGGAAGAAGCGATTCAGTCATGCCGGCGACGGCGTTAGATCACTGGACGAAGGATTCGCATCGTAATGTCGACCAAAGCATCGCGATGGAGTTTAGCAACTGTGGCTGCTTTTCGAATCTCGATCGATGGTGCTAAGCGTGACCAGGGCGAGCGGAAGGCAAGTACATTCTCTATCGAGTTAGGTTGCGTCCACCATCTTAAGCCGCGGCGCCACTCACGCTTGCTGGATCTGAACTCCTGCGCGACGGCGCAAAGATCTCCACAGCGCAACCATTCCGACCGCGGCGAGAATTGCTACCAGCGGCATCATCGGCAGTCCATAGCGCGGTTCAATCCACAGGGGCAGAGATATCGCGGCGAGAAAAATCGGAAACAATACGATGTGACTTAGCATAACGAATCTGGCGCGCTCCACGATGATGCCCACGAGCGCAAGAGAGAAGACCAGGACATTGCCCAAAATAAATCCGCTTCTGATGGTCGCCTGGCCTATTCGTCTCTGTCTCGGCACTACGGCGAAGGGGAGGCCCTCGCTACCAAACAAATAGCTGCCGCTGTCGATGAATAACCTGGGATATTGCTGAGCGCGCGCGACCAGCCAGTGACTAGGATTGTCCAAGATGCGCCGAAACGCGGCACGCAGTCGCACGCGATCAAACTCTGTTTCGTCGGAGTTGGGATCTCCACCGTTTCCGTCGAAGCTTCTAAGCAAAGCCTTGCGCGCCGGCACGTCATCGGCATCCTTAGTTTCCAGCGAACCTAGTAAGAGATTCGTACCATAGCCGGAAGCAGCTACCGGAATGAATCGATCGAAGACGATCGCGTTGCGGACGATCCAGATCGAGGCAACGGCCAACGAGACAAGCATGATGGTTGAGTATGCACGCCGGTGTGAGCGCCAGGGTCTTAACAGTGTGAGCAACGGCAGCAGCACAACGAACGGCAGGAGTGTCACACGCGTGAGCGCGGCCAGGCCAAAGACTATGCCCGTCGAAACGTGACGCTTTCGTCCCCAAAGAAAAACGCCGAGCGTCAACAGAAAGGTGAACAGAGTTTCGCTCAGAATAACTGCCGTGAAGTGCCCGGTCATCGGAGCCAGCGCCATGCCCGTCGCCGCCAACACCGCAACGCCGCGACCGAAGTGATCGCGCGCGATCAAATAGCACAGTGCAACCGTCGCTGTTCCCAATAACACTTGTAATAACAAGACGGCAAAGTTTGGCTCCGAATTGCCGAACCACAGTGCCGCGATAAGCGCCGGATACAGCGGTGGGCGAAACGCAGTGGGCGCCGCATTGATCCCGTCCGCGCTTGAGCTGAACACATGGTTGACGGCAATGTTTCGCGCAACGCGCAGGTACCACGCGCTGTCGCCTGAAACCCACGCGCCGAAAACGACCCAGACCAGACGAACAACAAAAGCCACGGCCGTGATCGCGGCAAGTTCGACTAGCTTCCGGGCGCGTGGTTGATTGGGCAGATCCTGCTCGTTGACGACTCCGTCGATCATTTCGTTTAGAATAACAGACTTCCGTCAGGGATTTAGCGAGAAGATCGGGTGGGAAAACGATTCAATAATAGGCTGATGCGAAAACCAGACTTCTTCATAGTGGGCGCGCCCAAATGCGGCACGACGGCTTTGTACCGGTGCCTCGAAGCACATCCACAAATCTTTGTTCCGGAAAGAAAAGAGATCCACTACTTCGGCACCGATCTATGTTCGCCTACTTACCTTCGAGACATTGATGAGTACCTCTCGCTGTTTGCTGATGCGGGCGACGCAAGGCGCATCGGCGAGGCGTCGGTCTGGTACCTTTTTTCAAAGCGCGCCGCAGCGGAGAT
>JBGPNE010000151.1:0-6591 GCA_041487335.1 Pyrinomonadaceae bacterium | reverse complement strand
TGGCGTTCTTGATCGGAAGCGCTGCCAAGCAAACTGACAGCAGGCTGATAAATGTGATCAGCGATAGTTCCACGATTGAAAAGTCCTTTCTGGTCGTTTAATGGTGGCGAGATTAACTTCCCCGACGGGCCTGGGGCAAAGGCTTTAACCAAAACTGTTCGTTACCGGAGTTCGCTCAGGAATCCACTGTCCCACTCACCAGCCGCACTAAAAGCGAATATTATTGCCGATTCTGCCCAGAACTGTCCACATCAGCGGGGCTGGGACTGTAGATTTGGTAGGGTGTGAACTGCACATAATTCGTTAGGTGATGTTCATCGCGACTCGCTGGGGTCGGGAACAGCAGCGGGCTTTGAGGTCGTCTTGCTTTCCCTTCTCGACAGGCTTCAACACTAACCACTGCGAGAATTCTGCGTCTTGGTGCGTGTGCTATGCGGGCTAACAAGTGGTCATAAATCTTTGTACATAAGCATGGGCGCGCTATCGTATATACGTGAAAACCATCAGGACAGTTGAGGAATACATTAAAGCCGCGGTAGCCACTGCTCGATTTGAGAGAATCGAGGATGGGCGGAAAGTCTACGCGGAGATTCCAGGCTTCCAAGGTGTTTGGGCTGAGGGCCATACACGTCAGGAAGCAAGGGAGCAACTACGCGAGGTTTTAAGAGGTTGGATTGAACTTCTGTTAGAACGACAATATGCACTGCCTGCTGTCAAAGGGATGCGGCCCAACCAGTTCACTTTTGCTTAGCCACTAGCCAACCACTGCTGTCTAGAAATCCTTCCTTGCCGCAAAATTCTAGCTAAAAGCTCCACAGAAATATCTTCCCTATGTGGATTGGGAATCGTTAAGGGAGGTTGTCCCTCCTTTTGTCTCTAGATAGTGCTAACTTCTATGAGGGTTTTGCGCGTTTCCGGTTCAGGCTGTCTTCGACCGCTCGTCCATCTCCAAATAGAGTCAACGAGAATTATAACCGCAGCGATCATGATCGTCACAGTGAGGAAGGTGTTGATGTAGCCCTGCACAGACGTTTCGGGCTTTTTCGAGAGTGGCCAGAAGATGTCGGTGATCGATTCCCAGCCAGCAACAAGAGTCGTGGTAGCAACAAAGCTCAAAGGCACGATTGTCACCCAACTGTAACGTGCCTTGCCTGAGTTGATAATGATCGTTGTCGCCACGCATAGTGCGACAGCCGCGAGTAGCTGATTGGCAATGCCGAACATCGGCCAAATGGTTGAGATGGAACCCGACCAGATAAACGCCGCCCAGGCTGCAACGACCAAGGCGCTGGTGACAATGGCCCCCGGCTGCCAGTTTGGCTCCTCAAGTTTGCGATAGAAGCGCCCGCCAAACTCGCCAACGAGAAAACGCGCCACACGCGTGCCGGTGTCGATCGTAGTCAGAATAAAAAGCGCTTCAAACATGATTGCGAAGTGATACCAGTACTTCATCAGCCCGCGCAAACCGGGAATGCCATCAAAGATTTTCGCAATGCCGAGCGCGAGAGTCACTGCTCCTCCCGTGCGGCCGCGCAAGTTCTTCTCACCTGATTCTTGTTCGAGTCTGGAAATCTCCTGCGGCTGCAGGTTGAAGCCCTGCGCCGTGTGCTCATCGACCATCCGCGCGTAAGTAGCCTTTTGTGCGTCGGTCCGCTGCGCCGTGTTGATGGCGAAGTAATCGCCGGGAAAGAGTGAGGTCGCGGCAATCAGCGCCACCACGCCAACCACACCTTCCATCAACATGGCCCCGTAGCCAATCATGCGCGCGTCAGTCTCTTTAGCGATCATCTTCGGCGTCGTGCCCGATGATATCAGTGCGTGAAAGCCACTGATCGCGCCGCAGGCAATGGTGATGAACACAAACGGATAGAGTTTGCCGGGAATCACTGGTCCACCGCCGTGAGTGAATGGCGTCAGTGCCGGCATGTTGAGATTCGGGTGCACCAGAATTACACCGATTATCAGGAAAGCGATCGTTCCAATCTTTAAATATGAAGATAAGTAATCGCGCGGGCAAAGCAGCATCCAAACTGGCAGCACAGAGGCGATGAAGCCATACGCAGCCATTAGAATAGTAACGGTATTTCGCGAGAGCGTGAGGCTCTCAGCTAAGGATGATTCGGCAATGCGGCCACCGAAATAGACCGCAGCCAATAATCCAATAACGCCAAGCACGCTCGCTTCGGCAATTCGGCCCTTGCGGAAGCGATACATGTAAAGGCCCATGAATAGCGCAAGCGGAATTGTGAACCCAACTGTGAATATACCCCAGGGTGATTCCGCTAACGCGTTAACAACCACAAGGCCCAGGCCCGCTAGAGCGATCACGACAATGAAAAGAATCGCTATAGCGGCTACCAAACCCGACAACGGACTTATTTCCGTGCGCGCGATCTCGGCCAGCGATTTCCCCTTGCGACGAATGCTGGCGGCGAGGATCATGAAATCGTGAACCGCGCCGCCAAGACACACGCCGATAACCAACCACAGTAATCCGGGCAGAAATCCAAACTGCGCCGCCAACACCGGTCCAATCAGCGGACCGGCTCCAGAGATAGCCGCAAAGTGAGGACCGAATAACATCCATTTGTTTGTCGGGTAATAGTTGTGGCCGTCATACATTGTCTCGGATGGCACAGCGCGACGATCGTCAAGCGCCAGAACCTTTGCGGCAATGAAAGCCGAATAGTAGCGATAGGCGATTGCCATCACGCAGAGTGAGCCGACGATGATCGGAAGAGCATTCATGGCTTTGCTTTCATTTCGCCGCTTCTCGGCTACCCTGCGAAGCTCCCACGATCAAACCAATGATCGCGAACACAAGGCCGAGTCCAATACAACTGAATGCGATGATCGTGCGTTTGCCTTCTGCCATACCCGTCATCATCTTTGCGTAGAGCTCGCTCATTTTGGAATCGTGCGGCACTGTCAGCAGACCCGCCGCAACCAGAAAGCACCCGAACGCCAAGAGTGAAAGCCAACCTGGCGTGGTCCACGGACGACCAAACTTTCGCCCCAGTTCGCTGCGCGCGTAACCGTAGGAGAAATAGACTGAAAGACCCAACATCAACCAGGCGACAAAGCGCCACCAGGATGTGGGTGGCAGGTAGTACATCAGGAAGACGCACGATACCGCGCCTAGCATTGGCAGGAACCAGGCTCCGAGGGGAACCCTAAATGGCCGATGGCGCAACGGATCTTTGTAGCGCAGGATGATGATCCCAACACACACCAACACAAATGCAAACAGCGTCCCAATGTTTGTCAGATCGACCATCTCATCAATGCTCATCACAGCCGCAAAGCCACCGACGATAACGCCGGTCAGAATCGTAGTGACGTGCGGCGTCTTAAATCTCGGATGCACCTTGGCGAAAACGGGCGGCAGCAAGCCATCGCGCGCGATCGAAAAGAAGATGCGCGGCTGGCCCAGTTGAAACACGAGCAAGACTGCTGTGTGAGCAACCACCGAACCGAAGGAGACTATTGCGCTGGCCCATCTCGCGTTCGGCGCGACGTGATCGAGCGCCATCGTCAGCGGCTCGGCTTGTTCAGTTGCCAGTCGCCGTACCAGTTCGTGGTACGGAATCAAACCGGTAAAGACCGCAGCCACTACGACATAAAAGATGGTGCAGATGATCAGTGAGGCGATGATGCCGATGGGCAGATCTCTGGCCGGATTCTTCGTCTCCTCCGCGACCGTGGAAACCGCGTCAAAGCCGATGTAGGCAAAAAACACTACCGCGGCCCCCGCGAGCGTGCCCCCCCATCCTGTTGGTTGAAACGGATGCCAGTTCTTCACCATATTCGAGGGTGAGACGAAGTAGAGCGCGATGACGATGAAGAAGAGCAGCACAAGAATCTTGACGCCCACCATCACGGCATTAAATTCCGCCGACTCTTTGATACCCCACACCAGTACGATCGTGATCAAAGCGACGATGCCGAGGGCGAGCAAATTGAAAACTATGGGAATGCCGAGAAAAGGAATGTGAGGGGCGTGCTCGATCAGTCCTGGTATCTTTCTGGCCGTACGAAAGTCGGTCGACAACCACTGCGGGATATCAATCCCGAAGGCATCGTGTATGAAGGATCGAAAATAGTTGGCCCAACTGATCGCGACGGCCACGTTGCCGATCGCGTACTCGAGGATCAGGTCCCAGCCAATGATCCACGCGACCAGCTCTCCCATAGTCGCGTAGGAATAGGTGTAGGCCGAGCCTGATATTGGCACCATCGCCGCCATTTCGGCGTAACAGAGCGCAGTAAAAGCGCAGACGATGGCTGTGATTCCGAACGAGATCATCAACGATGGACCAGCACCCGGCCGCGAAGCATCGCCGGCGGCGGCGGTGCCGACCGTGGCAAAGATGCCGGCGCCGATAATCGCGCCGATGCCCAGCAACGTCACATTTAGGGCCCCGAGGCTCCTCTTCAGTGAGTGCTTTTCGTCACCCAATGCCGCCAGAATGTCATCCAGGTTCTTTGTGCGAAAGATTCCTTGAAGCAAGTGTCTAGCCTCCAAAAAGGTGATAAAAGATCCCGCCTGCTCGATCGCCCCCGTGGAAGAGTTAGTGCGTGCGGAGTTTGGCATGGAACGCGGAAAAAGGTAAAGAACAACTTTGGGAAAACGGGGAACAGGTTTAAAGAAACCGGAAAGGCATAGCTGTTGGCGAGATCATTCCCACTTTTTCTGTCTCCCTATTTTCCCGTTGCTCCGTTGCCCATTCCTTACGTTTTTTGCCTTTTTGGTTTTGCCTTGTTAGACTCCGCGGCAAATCGCAATTCGATTCAAACATGTTTCCCTGGAAGGCATCGTGAAATTTGAAAGCCTGGACACGAGTTACGTAAACTTTGGCGCCCTGATCCGATATCTGCGAGAGCGTAACTTCGTCGGCCGCGTGCATCTGGCGCTCGATCAGTATGAAGCTGATGTTGTTCTTGATGGATCAGAGTCTGCAACGGTCCGGGAGAGTGATCATTCTGCAGGTAGTGACGAGCAGGATGATGCTGGCCTGGCTAGATTGTTGGTCCGCGCGAGTGGGCCGGGCGGTTTGATTACTGTGTATGAAAGCAGCGAGGAAACGACCGAGGACAAAATGGCCAGCACCGTTGAAGTGGGGCAGACTTCTGCGCAGCGGCTGAGCGCGGAGATCGGAGCCGCCACCGTGGAGCCTTCCGTTGAGGACGTTGATTGGGACAATCTTCTGAGGGGAAGCGGTGAGTTAATCGCTGCCGTAGAGCGCGCGGTTCAGACCACGGGTGAAGACTTCGCCCACTATTTTCGGCTAATCCGCGTTGAGCTTGGGGACGATTATCCGTTTCTTGACCCGACTCTGGGTGGTTTTGAGTATTCGAACTCGGCTGTGCGACTGCGCGGACAACCGGCTGCAAGTACTTACGTTTCCAGTTTGACTGAGTGCCTGAGACGAGTCATAAATAAGGTCGCCGCGGACAAACAGGGAACGCGGTTTCGGGAGCGGCTCGCAGTTGAACTTGCGGTGGCCGCGCGCAGACAGTCAAGTGGATTCGCCGAGTTCACACCTCACCTGGATCGAATTGCGGGCACGAGGGTTTTGTAAATGCTGTCGCCGGACCACTGACCACTTTTCCATTATGTACCCATTCAGACACATTCTGTTCCCAACTGATTTTAGCCCGCACGCACGAGCAGCTTTGAAATATGCGGCGGCGTTCGCACGCAGTGGCGGTGGTCGGGTTGTACTCTTCAGTGTGCAGAGCGCAAAGGTTCCCGCGAACCTATTGACCTTGCCTGAACGCATCTTTGAAGACCAGGAAAACAGATGGCTGCTGCAACTGCGGGCAGAAGTCAGAGAGTTACTAGGCGATCCGCTTTTTGACGGCCTGGAAGTCGACCCGGTAATCGTCGAAGGAGAACCCGCGCCTGAGATTGCGCGCGCGGTGCGTAAATACGACATCGATTTAGTGACGGTTGTGACCCATGGTCGCAAAGGACTCTCACGCGCCCTCTTGGGCTCAACGGCTGAAGAGATCATTGCTGAGGCGCCGTGCCCGGTGCTGACTATTCGTCCACCACAACACGACTTTGTAGAGCACCGGGGGAGCCGCAGCGAGGTTCGTCTGAACCGAGTGCTCCTGGCGACAAACTTTCAGCCGTCTTCGGCCGCGGCGACACTGGTGGCGGCGCAGCTTGCGAATCAAACCGGAGCGGAGCTTCACGCCGTTTACGTCATCGGTGATTACTTCGAACAGATCTCGGTGATGTTTCCAGAAGGCGGGTTGACGGCCCTATCTCGCCTGCGCGGTTATGTGCAGGAGCGCATGGCCCAGCTTGCGCGCGAAGACGGCGCCCGGGCTGTCACGCATATTGCGGAGGGCAGGCCCTATGAGGAGATCGTAAGACTCGCTGCGGAAAAGGATGCTGACTTGATCGTCATCGGCACGAGTGTTCATGCATCACTTGTTGGCGGAACACCTGTTCTCGGTTCTGAGATCGAGCGAGTCGTGCGCAACGCTCCTTGCCCGGTGCTTTGTGTGCCGGCAAGCAGAGTGATGACCCCGTTACCAGCTCTGGTCACTCAACCAGTTAGTTGAATAGAGAACCGAACT
>JBGPNE010000150.1:0-6603 GCA_041487335.1 Pyrinomonadaceae bacterium | reverse complement strand
GATGTCGCGAACGTAGGGTATGTTATGCAGAGTGACTGTTTCCGCTGTAAGCAGTGCAGCCGCCATACACGGCAGCGCGGAATTCTTCGCGCCGCTGATCGAGATGCGGCCCTTAAGCGAGCGACCCCCAGAAATGCGAAACTTGTCCACTACTGGGACAGATTAAAGTAAAAAGCTGAAACGTTAAAGGGTGGGATTGGGTCGCGTCCAAAAAAGGAGAGCGCGATAACGGTTTGAAACCATTACCGCGCCCGTGAAACCGTAAGATTCGTTGATTACTCGTTATTTGAGCCCGTACGCTTGATTCTTATTCCACCGTTGGTGGTCACCGCTCGCACTGTAGGACCACCCGAGCCGAGGTTCACCGCAAGCTCTCTGGTGATTCGCCCCTGCACCGTGACCGGAAAATCGATGCTAAGATTGCCATTAACCGTCCCCGTCTCAAGGTGTGCGGAATAGTTGTCAGGAACAGACATGACAATGCCGCCATTAGTTGTTTTTACATCCAGTTCCTCGCCATCCCAGCGATCGCCGCTCAGCTCGACAACTAAACCGCCGTTAGTTGTGCCCCCGCGAACGCTTCCTCCAACGCGTTTCAAAACAACACCGCCATTGGTTCCGCTGAATTCAATCTGGCCATGCACGTCTGTGATTGCAATACCACCGTTGTGTGCTTGCAACGAAAGATCCGAACGTCGCGGGACGAAGATCTCATAACTTACATCCCAATGGTAATCGCTGTGCATCGCCGGGCCGTCGGCAAAGATCTTGCCGCCGCCTGTTTCGATTCTGACCTGTTTCGCAAGTTCATCGGCCTCAGCTTGCGATCGTGCGGCCGCCTGTATCCGCGCTCGCACAAGAATCTCATTTCGGTCCCAGCCCTTTACCGAAACGCCGCCATTCTGACGAGCATCAACCGTGATTGTGCCAGCAGCCGCCGGCAGGGTCTGCTCCTTAATCTCACAATGACCCACCAGTCTGTCGCTATACCAATTATCGCGGCAGGTTAGCGAGCCTCTGGACTTTTCTCCCTGAGCAAACGCGAGAACGCCAGTCACGCTCAAGGTTGCTGCAATCAGCACAGTGTGTCGTAACCATCTATTCATAGTCGTGGTCTCCTAAGAGTTTCGAGCTGGGGGTGCGGGCATCGCGGGTCCCCTAGCAACCTGCTGCGGGCCATGTTGCCCGCATCTGTTCGTTCGCGTCCCTTAGCACATTTGCTAATAGGGCTTTCCCGAATCTTGTTTCCAGTGGTTCTGAAAGAGTAAACACCGCACATTTCGGTATCGTGGCAGTAATCTTTCCGCCTTGGCTTTGGGGGCGGGAGGTTTTTCCTATGAAGCTATCCTTTGCAGAGCAACTATGCGTGGGATTCTCTGCAAGTCCTGGTGAATATCCAGCAAATGCCAAACGTTGCGATCGAGCAACTGCTCTACGGCCGAGCCTTGATCAAAGCCGATCTCGATTAGCAGGTAGCCACCGGCTTTAAGAAAACAGCCGCCCTCTGAGAGCAAACGGCGTATCATCGATAGTCCATCATCACCAGCCATTAACGCCAGCCGCGGTTCATAGTCCCGGACCTCTCTCTGCAATCCCTCCAGCGCGTGCCTTGCTACGTAAGGTGGATTCGAAACTACAAGATCGAATTTTGGTCCGCTCTCTATGGCCGCGAAACAATCTGAGGTTACGAAAGCTATGCGCTCTTCCACTGCATGACGTGTGGCGTTGCGTTCTGCAACTCGTATGGCTGCTGGTGAGACGTCTATCGCGACTGCACGGGAGAGTGGTAGCTCATGAAGCAGAGTGATCGCTATGCAACCGGAACCAGTGCCGACGTCGCAGATGAACGGCGCCGCATCTGGTCCACCTATGAGTTCAAGAGCCGTTTCTACAAGCAGCTCTGTCTCAGGCCGTGGAATTAGGACGTCCTTAGTGACTTCAAAATCGAGTCCAAAAAAATCCTGGTGACCCGTAATGTACTGTAGTGGTTCACCTTTGGCCCGTCGCTCAACGTACTGGTGAAAGCCCTGCAGTTGTTCCGCCGATATCAAATGCTCCGCATGGCTAATTACGAAGGTCCGGTCTTGCCCGATAACGTGCGTGAGCAGGGAAACAGCTTCGCGGCGCGCTTCCGGCACACCCGACCGGCGCAGATGCTGCGCGGCTTCGAGGATCGATTGGGCAACAGAAATACTCATCCTTTTCTCGCCGTCTTGCCCCGGCTACGGAATCCCTGCTCTTTCCTTTCTGCTTTCTCCGAGAACGACTATAATACGCGGTACTCCGTCGTCCTAGAATTCAATGCTGAGAGGCGAGTTGCCTCCTTTGGAGATATAAGAACCGGCTATCGCTGTTAGATAGTTTTCGGGAAGCAGAATTACATTGAGACTTTCTTCCCAGTACAACGGAACGAGTCTCGTTCTTCTCGCATACGACAGAACCCCCGGACCATAGGGTCGGGGGTTCTGGCATAAAAGGGTTGGGTTTAACAGCGTTTCACACCGAAGGAGTATTGCGTGGGTGCACTCTCCAAAAGCCTTCTCTTATTCGCAATGAACTGGCTCGATGGCCAGCTAACAATTCTCTGGATACGTTTGAATGTAGCCAATGAGGGCAATGGAATAATGGCTCGCCTCCTGAATCACGGCGAGGCGCCCTTTCTTTCAGTGAAGCTCGCTGTGGGAGCATTTGCGGCTTACGTCCTTTATCGCTGTGCCCACATGCCCATTGCCAGACGGGGAATGAAGCTGGTGTTGGTGATGTATCTTGCCTTGATGTTATTGCATGTTGCTACTGGCTTCTCGGCCCTTGGCTGGCATGCACCGGAAACTGTTCTAGCCTATTTCGGCAGTTTGCCAAGAGCTTTTCTGGCCTTCTTTTCCTGATTGAAGCGGAGTTCCGCAGTCCCGCCTGGACCCGGGACAACGTTTGGGCCGATGTTCTCCAAACAAAGCGGACCCACCTGCATATCCAAAGCGTCTTCAGCAAACACATCGAGTCGACATATCGGCTTGTAAAGTTATGTTGCGGTCAAACCCGGTCTTGCAGTCGGAACCCGCGACCGCTTACTCTAGTTAGGGCGCCGAAAAAGCCTCGGCGGTTGGTGTGTGCAAAGCGCACAACCGCTGGGATGAGCACGGCATCTTAGAAAATGCTCGTATTAGCGAGCGTACCAAAATTGAAAACTTGAGAGAATAAAGCTATGTATAAACTCACTGCACGTCAAATCTTGATTATTGCTTTAGTTTCGGGACTCTTCGCAGCCGGAATCGTCGCGGTCATGGATCGGGTATCAAACCGCTTGCAGCCCGCAGGTTCCGCGTTCTCGGAAAAGTCGCCCGGCGGCATCACTGATCCCACAGAGGCCACAGATGAACAGAACAACATCGAAATCTATCGGACTCTTTCTCCCGGCGTCGTAAACGTCCACTCAACTTCCTACGCACGTGATTTCTTCGGGTTTGTCGAACCTCAAGAAGGCTCAGGCTCAGGATCGATCATAGATCAGGAAGGCGACATCCTTACCAACAATCACGTGATTGAAGGCGCGCAAAAAGTGGCCGTGAGTTTTGGCGGACAGAAGAATTATGCCGCTAGAGTCGTAGGCCGTGACCCTGACACTGACCTGGCGGTGATCAGATTGGTGGAAACACCGCGCGAGCCTCTGACGATTATCCCGCTTGGCGACTCGGACAAACTTGCCGTAGGCCAGAAAGTGTTGGCGATAGGCAATCCGTTCGGATTGGACCGGACGCTGACAACGGGTGTAATCAGCGGTTTACAGCGCCCCATACGCGCCCGGAACAACCACCCGATTGAAGGAGCAATCCAAACAGATGCTTCGATCAATCCAGGAAACTCTGGTGGTCCATTGCTCGATTCACACGGCCGTATGGTCGGCATAAATTCGCAAATACTCTCACCCTCAGGTGCTTCTGCCGGCGTGGGTTTTGCGATTCCAGTCAATATTGCGAAACGAATCGTGCCGCAGCTAGTGCGCAGTGGTGTGGTCAGCCGACCCAAGCTGGGAATCAACTCGCGCGACGTTGAAGCCCTCAGGAACCAGGTGGACCTGCCTGTCTCTGAGGGCGTACTGATCTGGCAGGTTTTGCCGGGCAGTGCTGCCGCAAACGCCGGCCTCCGTGGCTTGACGCAAACTGAAAACGGTGACGTTGAGCTTGGCGACATCATTGTCGGCATTGATGGCCAAAAGGTGAGCAACACCGACGATCTTTATAAAGTGCTCGACAAACACCAGGTTGGCGAAACCGTTCGGGTGGAAATTATGCGGAATAGTAGACGAGTTACTGTGCCGGTTCGTTTGATGGAAACCCCCAGACAATAAGAGCCCGTGTCGGGTAACTCACTCCGCGGAGACCAGTCGCTTCAACTGCGGAATCCTCTTTTCAGGATCGCCAAACTGCTCGCGATAGTCACGCATACTTCGCGCAATTACATCCAGGGCCTCAGCCCGATCGTAGACATCCACAATCTCAACTCGTTTTGGCGCATCGCCGGGAAATTGCTTATAGCTGAGAAAGTAATGCTTTAGACGGTCTACGAGCCCTCGAGGACAGGAATGGATGTTTTCTATGTGACTGTAAGCCAAGTCTGACTCAAGAATGGCGATGATCTTGTCGTCGGCTTGTTCTCCGTCAATCATTCGCAGTCCACCGATCGGTTTAGCTCGCAGAAAGAAACTCCCGTGGGCAAAGTTCTTTTCTGTCAGCACGCAAATGTCCATCGGATCCCTGTCACCATCAATGCCAGCTAATCCGGTGCGTCGTGCACACAACTCGGCAACCCTCTCACCGCAGAACGTTTGCGGTACAAAGCCATAGAGCGTCGGACACATCGATGAGAAACGCTGCGGCCGATCGACGTGCAGATGCCCGGAAGTCTTGTCGAGCTCATATTTCACCACGTCTGTAGGCACAATCTCGATGTAAGCGTTAATGGTTTCGGGCGCATCTTCGCCGGGCGAGACGCCGTGCCAGGGATGAGCCTGAAAGAGTAGTTTGAAGAGTTGGTGAAGGGCCGCATCCTCGTTTGGCATCTGGTGATTCCTCCTTGTGCTACTCTTTTCGTCTGACAACGTGCAAGTGCTAAAATTGCCTCTGCATTTTTACTGAGTATGGAGTCTGCTGATGGCTCTGTCTAATCTGCAAAGGGCGTCAGTATGCGGATGAACCTTAGTGCGGGGTCCCCAGCGGGGCAGAGCGGGGTCCCCGGCCGAGCAGCGGGGTCCCCACGCGGGCAGGCCGCGTGGGGTGCAGGATCTCGGCTGGGGCGCCATACGCGCTGGGGTGCTAGTTGAGCATTGCTGTTGACAGGAGATGAGCGAAAACCGGGAGGGCAGGGAGATCCGCTGCGCTGTCTCTCGGGGTTAAGGACCTTTTGACCAATGGCCACCGCTACTCGAGACATAACTGACGCACGCTCCCGGGCGATCTCGCTCCGCTGGATTGTTAGTGCGCGAGAAGATCTAGTCTGGTTCATCGGTTCCGTAGCTTCCAGCTACGCCCTTCTCATTCTTTACATCAGCGGAATAGTAACGCTCATTCCGATGGTTGCGGTCTGGGCAATATTGATTGATGCGCCACACGTCTTCGGCACATTCTCACGAACCTATTTCGATCGGACTGAGCGCCGGAATCGGGGACGTCTGCTCTGGGGCTCCTTGCTTTTCTTCGTAGTTGGCCCGCTCATGGTCCTTTTCGGCGCTGGCCTTGTCTTCTTCTTCGTTGCCGCGCTTTGGGCCTACTACCACCTCGTAAAGCAGCATTATGGCTTCATGATTCTCTACAAAAAGAAGAATAGCGATCTCGCGCCCATCGATAACGCGCTTGATCGCCTGCTGCTCTTGTTTGCCTTTAACTATCCTTTTGTCGCCTTTATCGCTCGCGACCCGGAGGCGATGGCTCGCGTTCCTTCCCTGCTGCAACGGAGCGTCAACAGCCTGGCGACGCTTCTGCTAGCTGGCACCATCGTTCTGGCAATCGCCTGGGTAGGACGTCAGATACAACGGGCGGCCTTGGACCAACCGCTCAATTTGCCGAAGTATCTTCTGCTCGCGGCAGCCATCCCCATGCACTGGGTGGTCTTGCTCACACCAATGCCGCACAAGCCCATCGCCATCGTCGCGATTCTGACCATTTACCATAACCTGCAATATCACCGACTGATTTGGTTTCACAACCAGAAATACCAAGCGGGTGGAACGGGCGTCCCGCCCGTGGCCCATGGCGGTAGCCCGACCTTAAGGGAGGGCTTTATTGACAGAATGGGCTTCTCGCCCGCGGACCAGGCGCAAAATGAGCAGGCCACGAGGAGCGGAGAGCTCCCCCAAAAATACGGTGCCGCTGAACTGATCAGCCGCCGCCTGATTTTTTACGTCGCTTTTGGAATTCTTTTTGGGATTATCTATCAGGGACCGCGACAATATCTCGGCTACATCAGCCTCAAGAACGGGCATGGGACAGGTGCCAATGACCAATTATTAGCCACACAACTCGGAATCTCATTCCTCTGGGGCTACGCCTTCATCCACTACTATCTCGATTCCAAAATCTGGCGCGTGCGGCGGGATCCATCGGTCGGAAG
>JBGPNE010000149.1:0-6609 GCA_041487335.1 Pyrinomonadaceae bacterium | reverse complement strand
TTCGCGACGTAACGAACGATTCACCGGCGGCTGAAGTTGGCCTTAAGATTGGTGATCGCATTGTCTCTCTGAATGGCGAGATGATGAGAAGTGCCGAGCTGGTAGTTCAGTATATTCGCGATCACGCAGCCGGGCCTATTAACCTGACCATCGAACGAAACGGGGAGCGAAAGGAGATCACCGCTCGCACTCGTCTTTCGCCAGATGGTCATCAGCGCCTCGGAATTAAGACCGGAGAAGACATTCCACTACTCAAGGCTGGCGTGGTTGCGGCTGGTGCCTACGCGGTGCGCTCCAATATCGAGATCATGCGCTTGACTGGCAAGGCGCTGGGACAGTTGTTCACCGGACAACGCTCCGCTAGAAATACTCTTTCCGGCCCGATTGGAATCTATCGTGCGGCTTCAACATCGGTCGAGCAGCTGGGCTGGGACGGTCTTTTCAAGATGCTTGGCTTTTTGAGCCTGAACCTCGGCATCTTCAATCTTCTGCCGATTCCCGTGCTCGATGGTGGGGCAATCTTCCTGCTGCTGATTGAAGGCCTGTTGGCACTGATTGGTCTGACACTTTCGATGGCGATACGTGAACGGATTCAACAGGTCGGCTTCGTGATGGTTATCCTCCTAATGGTCTTTGTTATCACGAATGATCTGCTGAAGCAGGCATCAATCTGGCGCGGCTCTGAAAGCAACAAACCGGCCGCAACGGAAGGGACGAAATGAGTCCAGATGTGTAGAGTTGAACCTTCGGGTTGTAAGAGCTAGAGCTCTGAACTCTGAACTAAAATAATCATGCGTGCATCTCGAGTAGTTAAGATTAAAGACATACAGATCGGTGGCGGCGCGCCTGTCGTGGTGCAGTCGATGACGAAGACCGACACGGCTGACGTCAGCGCCACGGTGGCGCAGATTGAAGAGATGGTGCGCGCCGGATGCGAGATCGTGCGTCTCGCTGTGCCGGACAATGACGCCGCAGTCGCATTGAAAGAGATCCGGAAGCGTGTGCCCGATGTCCCGCTCGTCGCCGACATTCATTTCCATTACAAACTCGCGCTGATGGCGCTTGAAGCCGGTATCGACAAGCTGCGCCTGAATCCCGGAAACATTGGTGCGCACGAGCGTGTGCGCGAGGTGGTGCGCGCCGCGCAAGCGCAGCAGGTACCGATTCGAATTGGAGTTAATGGCGGTTCGCTGGAGAAGGATCTGCTGCGGAAGTATGGCACTGCCACGCCGCAAGCCATGGTTGAATCGGCGCTGCGACACATTCAGATCCTCGAAGACCTTGGTTTCACCGATACGATTATTTCGCTCAAAGCTTCAGACGTGCATCGCACTGTCGCGGCTTATCGCTTGCTGGCTGAGCAGGTCGACTATCCATTCCATCTCGGTGTGACCGAGGCTGGTACGGCGTTCACCGGAACAATCAAGTCTTCGATTGGTCTCGGGATCCTGCTTCATGAAGGCATCGGCGACACGATTCGCGTATCGCTTGCGGCAGAGCCACAGGAGGAGGTGCGCGTGGCCTGGGAGATTCTTAAATCGCTGGCGCTGCGCACGCGCGGTGTGACCGTTGTTGCTTGTCCGACCTGTGGCCGTCTCGATGTCGACAACTTCGTCGAGATCGTCACAGAGATCGAAAGACGTCTGGCTCACGTCGAGGAGCCTTTGCATCTTTCGATCATGGGTTGCGCCGTGAATGGGCCAGGCGAGGCTCACGACTCACAGCTCGGTGTTACCTTTGGTCGCGGTGTCGGCATGATCTTTAAGAACGGCATTCCCATGCGCAAGGTAGCGGGCGAAGACATCGTCGAGGCTTTCGTCATGGAAACTGAGAAGCTCCTGGCTGAAGGCGCAGCAGCAAAACCGGATCCAGAACCGGAGTTGGTTACAATAGAATAGTTTGTAGTGCCGATCTCGGCCCCGTTTTAGAACAAGGAGTTGAAATGAGTCTTAGCAGTCTTCAGTCACGGAGCATTTCTTTAGTCGCTGTGGCGATACTGCTCCTGGTTAGTAGCTCGGCTGTGTTGCAGGCTCAGGATCAGTCGGGCGGCGGCACCCTCGTGCGCGATATTATGGGTGGTGCGGCATTGATCTTTCGTACGCCAGACAATCCGCCGGTTCGGGCCACCAATGCGTCGTCACTCAGCACCGTGGGCGGAGGCAGACTCTCGCCTAGTCGTCCACCTCGATCCAGATCCGGAAATCAGGAACAACTTATTGCCAGAGCAAACGCTGCCAGGAAGGCATCCACACCTCAATATTCCGAAGCAGAGGAGCAATACAAGCTTGCTGCTCGCCAGGATCCAAACGACGCGCGTGCTCACGCAGGACTTGGCAATGTCTACCTGGACCAGAACCGATTCGCGGAGGCGGTGGCGGCGTACCAGCAAGCTATTAAGGTAAGACCAGATTACATCGCCGCTTACATGCCGTTGGGATATTCATTGGTCCGCTTGAATAACTACCCGGAAGCGATTGAGACCTACAAGAAGACCCTACAACTCGACCCCGGTAATCCGGAGATCTATAACAATCTGGGCTTTGCTTACAATCACGCCGAGCAATACAACGAAGCTGTCGGAGCTTGCCGGCAGGCTATTCAGTTGTTAGGCCAACAAGACCGGGCTTACAAGCAAGGACTTCAAAATCGAGATGAGGTTCAGGGTTATGCCTATAAAAACCTGGGAAACGCTTACAATGGTTTGCAGCAATACAATGAAGCTGTCCGGGCGCTCAAACAGGCCACGCTCATCGATCCCAACAGTGCCGCCGCATACTTCAACCTGGCTTTGGCGTACTACAATGCCGGACAAAATGCTGAGGCCGCAGAGGCATATAAACAGGTTATCAAACTAAAGCCAGCACTACCCGGCGCCCACTTCAATCTGGGGCTTACCTACATCGCTCTTCACGACGACCGAGCGGCGCTGGAGGAATACAACGCGCTCAAAAAATTGAACGCCAACATGGCGAGTCAACTGCAGAGCTTGATCAAATGATGAACGCGTGTAATCCCCAAAACAGGATTCCATTGCTTACCCCTCCAGAAAGAATTAATCCACCGCTCTTCGCCCAAACTGGCGCAATCCGAGATATGTGAACAGCAGACAGAAACCAAGCAAGCCCCCAAAAATCAGCCCCAGTGGCATATGAGGCAACTGTGAGGTCAACGCTGCGCGGAATCCTTCGCTGGCATAAACGAGCGGGTTAATGAGAACCAGTTTCTGCACGATCGGCACGACCTTGAGCGCCGTCCATGGATAATAAGCGCAGCCGAACATGATCATGGGCGCAATCAGAACATTGAAAACAAGCCCGATCTGCTGCGGGTCAGCCACAGTTCCAATGGTCAATCCAAAGGCAGAGAATAGCCAGCTCGCGAGAAAAGCAATCAGAACCAGCAAGACCGGATGAGCCAACTGCAAACTAAAGCTTCCGCCCATGATCAAGCCTGCCAGCGGAAAAACAATCACGCCAGCAATGATCGACTGAATGATTCCCACCAGGATCTTCTCGATGCCCACAGCCCAAATGCTGATCGGAGCCAGCAGCCGGTCTTCAATCTCCTTGGTCCAACCGAAGTCGATCACCAGTGGCAGTGCAACCGCCTGCATCCCTGAAAGCGTCATGCTGAGTGCAAGAATTCCTGGCAACAACATGCTGGTGTAACCTTGCGCGATAATCCCCTGGCGTGGCATCACGTAACCGAAAATGAAAGTGAAAAGCAGCGGCTGCAAACCGACGCGTAAGAAGAAGAATTTTAACTCGCGCTGAGCGACGCGCATGTCACGGTGCAGCAAACCCAACATCGCGGTCTTCATAACCAGTGTCTCCAATTGGCATTAGTTTAGCTGCGGGCGTTGCCCGCCGTTCAGTGACGAACAGAATCCAGGGGAATTTCAATGCGGCGGGTAAGGCCCGCCTCTAAACCATTCCCTTAATGTCACTCCCTCAGGCTGCGTCCGGTCATATGCAAGAAAAGATTCTCCAGGCTTGGCTCGGAAACGTGCGCGTCGGTGACCAATAAGCCGTGGTCACTGGCGAGCCGCATCGCATTTGCCAATAGCCCTTCGGCCTTGTCCGCGTACAGGCGAATAAGACCGTTCGTGGCCTTTACCTCAACAACCCCCGGCAACTCGCGCATCATCCTTTCCAGATCGGTCCCTGCTGAGTCTTCGATGCGCGCTTGCAGGTCGATGACGTAACCACCCGGAACTCTTGTCTTGAGCTGCGCAGGCGAGTCGATCGCGAGCAACTTACCGTGGTCCATAATGGCGACGCGCTGACATAGCAGATCTGCTTCTTCCATGTAGTGAGTGGTGAGAAATATTGTCTGACCTTTCGCATTAAGCTCACGCAACAGATCCCACATCGCATGGCGCGCCTGCGGATCGAGGCCGGTTGTCGGCTCGTCAAGAAAGAGAATGGCCGGGTCGTGCATCAGCGCGCGTGCGATCTTCAGGCGTTGGGCCATGCCGCCGGAATAGCCGTTCACTTTATCGCCGGCCCGATCCGCCAGTTGAAACCGCAGCAGCAGCTCGTCCGCGCGCTTTTCGCGTACTTGTTTCGGAATGCCAAAATACTCGGCGTGGAATAGCAAGTTTTCGCGACCGTTCAGGCTGCGGTCGAGATTGTTATTTTGCGGAACGACGCCAATGCGGCTCTTCACTGCGACCGCATCTTGCGCGACGTTGATGCTGTCAATGAGCGCTTCTCCGCCTGTGGGGCGCACGCGTGTTGTCAGAATTCCAATGGTGGTGGTCTTACCCGCACCATTCGGCCCCAGCAGACCAAAAAACTCGCCCTTGACGACCGCAAACGAGATTCCGTCGACGGCGCGAACTTCAGCCGATTGTTGACCGCGTTTTGGCTTATAGGTCTTGTGTAGATCCTTGACAGTGATAACGGTATTCATGGACGGTGACTGTGATGCTTTAAGTTTGTGCCTTTCATTTAAGGTCAAGTCTGGATCAATGCTTTGATAATAGCTCGCATGCGCCCGGCTAGCCCAACAATTAGCTGAGAGTCCGACGCTTGGGCACCACTAAAGGAACTTGAACAATGGTAAACTTTGATTCGCAAAACCCGACGTCGGCCACCATCTTAGCCGTCTAATTTAGCGGAAGCCGTGAACAACTCTTCTACTGTTTGCCGTTTCAGATTCACGGTCCACGATTCTAGGAGAAAACTAAATGGACCAACCGAGCGTAACATTTTACCGATGGGATGACATGCCTAAAGAACGGGTGTCTGAAGCGCTAGACCGCCGGTTGATCACCGGCGATCGAGTTATGTTAACGCACGTTTACATTAAGAGAGGCGGGATAGTTCCCAGACATTCACATGCAAACGAGCAGATCAGCTACATCCTCGAAGGCGGATTGCGATTTTGGATCGGTCACGATGAGTCAGAGGTGATCGACGTGCGTGCTGGCGAAGTGCTGCACATCCCGTCATATGTCGAACATAAAGCAGAAGCTCTCGAGGATACCGTCGATGTGGACATCTTTAGTCCGCCGCGGCAAGACTGGCTCGACAAGACCGATGACTATCTCAGACAAAAGTGACGAGCGGCGGACGCGTCCTCCCGCGGAACATGTTCGGACTTCAACCTTCAGGTTGCGTATTTGGGTAAGGGGCAAGCCAAAGCTTGAATTCTAAACTCTCAAACTCATCAGTCTTTCTTTCTCTTCACGGTTTCCGGTTCACTGGCTCTTTCTTGCCGCTTCACTTTGCCTCAATTTCTCGCTTGCTCTATCGAAGTTCGCTTTGTATTGGGCCCAGTTGGGATCGTTATTTTGCTGCCCCAGCGTCTGGGCCCTGTCGTAGAGCGGTTTCTTATTGCAAAGGTTAACCTGCGAGAAGAAAGTTTTGACCAGACGGCCAGGCGGCGTGATGAACAGGCCGATTATCACGAGTAACTCGAGAACCACGCGCTTGGAAACATACCGTGAACCGTAAACTGCGATCTTGTGGCGTTTAGATTTCTCATCGTCTCTTGCTGTGCTGATTGCGGATTACTGACTGCTAAGCGCTGACTGTTTAATTGGAGTGCATACGCTTCCGCTCACCCAGCGATCCAAAATCTCGGATAGAAAACCATGGACCAGATCGAGCGGAGGACCGGCGCTGCCAATTTCTTGACTCATCATCTCCCCTCAAGTATCCTGCTGATATTCTATATAGTCCGGTAAGTGATCGTAGTGTGCTGAGGCAGACGCTTCAATCCAATGGTAGTCCATCGCTTTGCAGTAGCTTCGTCAGACGCATTTCAATTTATTCATTCTGCCAAAGGATCCGGAAGCGATAAAGACGCTTCACGGGTTCGCTGGCCTAATCCAACCTTCGAAGGAGGAAACCGATGCACCGTAATAGATCTCTGGTTCTTTTGTTGGCGATAGTCGTTGCCTTAGGCGTGGTAACGTTGAGTGGTTGTGCGAATACCTACGAGACCAAGGGGCCCACCGTCGCAACGTCAGCCAGCGGGAAGGTTCCCGTGACGACTGCGTCAGAGGATGCAAGGAAGGAATTTCTGCAGGGCCAAGACCTGGCGGAGAGGTTGCTTATTCAGGACTCCATTCAGCATTTTGACAAGGCTCTATCCCTTGAC
>JBGPNE010000148.1:0-6622 GCA_041487335.1 Pyrinomonadaceae bacterium | reverse complement strand
GGTTCCGTGTATACCGGAGCGACTGGCGTAACATAGTAACTTCCCATCGGTACGTCGGTAATGCGGTAGTTGCCATCCGCGTCCGTCCTGGCTTGTGGCAAACTCTGACCCTGAATTTGGCCGCTAAAACCCGCTGTCCGTAGGACAACAACTACGCTGGCGAGGCCTTTGCCGTGGACAGTTACGCGGCCCGCGATCACACCGCCCGACTTGTTGGCAGGCTTTGGCGCCGCTGATGATTGTGCCAAGGACCTAGGTGCGCCGGAGGAGAATACCAGAAAGAAGATTACGACTAACCGTGTAGGGTTCATGATGATGCCTTCAAGTTGAGGTAATGCGTTTATGTTGATCCCAGGGACCTGTATAATGATATCCGAAGAGGGCGACCGCGGTCTCGTCAAAGGCAGAAAAATAAGCGCGGCTCAGTTAAGAAACTCCACCCTCGCAGCTTAGCCGTAAGATCTCAGCTTTCTCTCTGCCGGACCAGTTTCGACCTGAAAATCCGTTCACTTTACAATCGGTCGCCTATCCTTTTGACGCGCTGCTACGCCGCTTGGTCACTATAGATTCATATAACTGGGACGGACATAGCATTTGCTGACTGTACTTGAAAACGTTCTGCTTGCTGGACGGCTTCTCGCATGGTAACGTCCGCCGCTGGAGAGTATTCACCCAGGCGTCTAATCCGGTCAGAGAACCAAGTAACGCAGATGGATTCAATTGAGGGCTTCATCCTTGCCGGCGGAGCATCGAGTCGCATGGGCACTGACAAAGCACGACTCAGGCTCGACGGCCGGTCGTTTGTGGAGCGCATCGCCTCGGCCCTCACTGTCGTTTCCTCTTCAGTCATTGTTGTCGGTCAAAACCTCGACGGACTCCGGCTGGATCTTACGAGTGTGCCCGACCTCTATGAAAATTGGGGAGCACTTGGCGGAGTGCATGCCGCACTCATGGCATGCCGCTCAGAATGGGCTGTGGTTGTTGCATGTGATCTTCCATTCGTAACGGCAAACCTCTTTGCTCGCCTGGCAGGTCTTCGGGAAAGCTTTGAAGCGGTCGCGCCGGTGCAAGGCGACGGCATTCCGCAGCCGCTTTGCGCGCTTTATCAGGTCGATTCTTGCCTGTCCCGTGCCAACTCGTTGATTCAATCTGGCGAGCGGAAACCTATTGCTCTGCTACAATCTGTACGCACACGATGGGTCGTAGCTGCGGAACTTGCAGACTTAGACGGCGCAGGCCATTTTTTTGATAACATCAACACTCCCCAAGACTACTCTCGCGCAAGCAAGAAAGGAGAGGAATTTAGGCTGCCAGGATGAATTGAGAGTCTTGTTCGAAGGGCGTATTCATCCTTCATCCCTGATCCTTTATCCTTCCGCTCATGGCGCTCCCACGACGATTCGGAAAGAAACTCTTTAAGTCGCTCCTGCCTATTTTATTGGTGCTGGCATTGGCGGTCGTTATTGCGCTTGCCTCCATCATCTATGGAATCACACGCCCGCCGCGCCGTGCTTACCTCGTAACTCCGCAAGCATTTTCACAAATCAGCGGGCCCGGGCTTAAGGTAACTGACGAGACCTGGCCCAATCGTGACGGCACTATGGCGCGAGGCTGGCTGCTTAAAGGGACCCAGGGAGCGCCTGCTGTCATTTTCCTGCATCGCTACGGCGCGGACCGTTCGTGGCTCTTTAATCTGGGCGTCAAGCTAAATGAGACGGCTAACTTCACAATACTCTGGCCCGACTTGCGCGGTCATGGTCTCAACCCTCCAGTGGACCGGACGTCCTTTGGCACACGTGAAGGCAGTGATGTGCTGGCAGCTTTAGATTTTCTGCGCAGCTTGAAAGGCGCGAGCGGCAATCAATTAGTCGGAGATCATAGCGGACTTTACGGGGTCGAGCTTGGGGCCTACGCGGCCCTGCATGCTGCGCTGCACGATACAAGTGTGAGTGTACTCGTTCTTGATTCAGTGCCGCGTGACCCCGATGAACTGTTGCGGGCCGCGCTCAGGGATAATGTGGGAGTGGACAATAAAGTCTTGCGATATCTCACCCGCGGAGCAACTCGAATCTATTTCCTCGGCCGCTATGAAAACACTGGCGTGTGCGAGATGGCAGCCTCACTGAAAAGCCAGCACCTGCTCTTACTCTCAGGTGAAGATGCTGGTTATCTGCGTGAGTCCACAGTCGCCCTCGAGAAGTGTTTTCAGAATCCAGCAGACCTGGAGGTGAAGACCGATCTGCCTTTGACTGGCCTTAATCTCCCTTCAGCTACAGGCGAGCAGGGCGAGGGCTACGATCGGCGAGTGATTGATTTCTTCGACAAGAATTTGCGCTGATACCACCGGTCCAGCCCTCCTTACTTCAGACCCTCAGTTTCAGCGAACATAAACCGCAACAATGGAGATGTTTCCGTTGTCCCCAATCACTTCTGTTTGAACTGTTTTCAGTTCCGTTAACTGATCAACGTGTTCGACTGGCACGATTATCAAGATCGGCTGTTGAGACTGTCGTGCAACTTCCGCCACCTGAGCGGCGCCTTCAAATTTGACCGGCTCGCCATCCGGACCGTAGACCACGCGACCAGCCGCATAAAACTCGGTCGTGCGATCTGTCTCGTGCAATGCATACAGACGGGCCGAACCGTATCCCCGCGAATTAGCTAGCTGAACCAGGTCCCGAGCCGATTCCCGACGCGCGATTTTGGCCAGGTCACAATTCAGTGTAATTGCAGATGCTGAAAGCGTGGCACAGGCAATCAGTACGGCAAACGCGGTTCTCGTCCGCTTCCAGAATAGCGAGAAGACGCCCGCAACAATCAAAGGCGCCGCAACGAATAGCATGCAGCGGAGAGAGAGATTGCCCGAGCGCCTGGCGTACACAACTCCGTTAAGGGCAAGAAGGATTAGTAGCACACCCGTTGCTCGCATGTCCCAGTTTCTCATTTCCTCTCCAGACTTGAATCTCGTCAGGTACTCGCCAGCAATAAGCGCGGCGGCAGGCAACACTGGAAGAATGTATGCAGGTAATTTTGATCTGGAGAACGAAAAGAAGATAAGCGGCACCAAAACCCAAGCCAGCGCAAAAACCCGCAGTTTGTTCTGCGGATCCTCCGCGCGCCATTGCCAGCTTCTTGCTTCTACGACGCCAGCAATCAGCAGTGCCGTCCAGGGAAATGACATCGGGATGAGTATGAGCAGGTAGTAATAAATTGGTTGCGAGTGGTGATATTTGTCTGAGACGTACCGCGCGAAATGGTGCTGAATGAAAAACTCATGAATGAAAGGCCAACCATGGCGCGCGATTACTGGCGCATACCAGAACGCCGACACGGCAAGCCCCAGTGGTATGCCCCAAACTAAACTAAAAAACAGGCGTCGAACAGGTAACTCTCTTCGCAGAATGTAATAACTAGCGACAACGCCCAAAGGGATAACAATACCAACCAGTCCTTTCGCCAGAAGTGAAAGCCCTACAAAGACATAGAAGCCGGCGAGCAACAATTGACGACGCTTTTCATTCCCATCCAATTCCGAAACAAGAAAACAGCTAAGCGCCCACGTTATCGTCATCGTCACGACGATGTCGCAGCTGGCGCCTCGCGAGAACACCATTATTCCCGCAGTCGACGCCGTGATAAGCGCGCTGGTCGAGCCAAGGCCACGCAGTTTCAGATCCGAACTGGCCGTTTCGACCCGTTTTCCGAGCCAATAGACCGCGGCAATGGTCAGCAATCCGGAAATCGCTGGGCCAAGACGTGCTGCCCATTCGGAGATACCAAACAAACTGAAGCTGGCTATTATCAGCCAGTAAAGGAGCGCCGGTTTTTCAAACCAGGGATGGCCACCGAGAGTGGGTGTGATCAGATCGCGCCGTAGATACATTTCTCGCGCGACTTCAGCGTAGCGGGGCTCGTCGGCTCCAACGAAAGGTAGATGACCCAGCCCGTAAAAATAGAAGGCAATAATGGCAAGGAACAGGAGCAGGCAGCCGCGCTTGGCAAGCGTTGAAGGTTGCAAGTATAGTCACTCCGAAAAGATGTAAGCAAAAAGCAGTAAGCAGGAGGCAGAAAACTGAGGTTAACTGCCTTCTGCTTTCTGCCTAATGCCTTCTATTGAGTTAAGCTAAAGCAAAACTGGGAAACAGTAAACTGTGACACTCCGAACTGCAGTCGTTGGCGTGGGCCATTTAGGCCGGCAGCACGCTCGTATCCACTCAACTCTTGCCTCGGAAGGGCTGGTCGAGTTTGTCTCGGTTTGTGATCTCAATGAACAGAGTGCGCGCGCGATTGCCGCAGAAAGAGAAGTTCAGTGGACCACAGCCTGGCGCAATCTGCTTGGCCAAGTCGATGCCGTCAGTCTTGCTGTACCGACCGAGTCACACTGCGAAATTGCCTGCGGGTTGCTCTCAGCAGGGGTTCACGTGCTGGTGGAAAAGCCAATCTCGCGCACCCTTGTCGAAGCCAACGAAATGATCCAGGCAGCAGAGAAAGGACGGGCTTTGCTACAAGTGGGACATCTGGAACGCTTCAATCCGGCACTAGTCGCACTGCGCCCCCACGTTCGGCATCCCGTCTACTTCGAGATTCATCGTGTCGGAGAATTCACAGCGCGCTCGCTCGATATCGACGTGGTGCTCGATCTAATGATCCACGATCTTGATATTGTTCAGTGGCTGGTGGGTGAGGACGTTGAGGTCACGGAACTTCACGCCGTAGGGATTCCGATCCTGACGAACAAAGTTGACGCAGCTAACGCGCGCCTCGAGTTTTCCTCAGGGGCTGTGGCAAATATTACGGCGTCCCGAGTGGGAACGGAGAAGATTCGCAAGATGCGGTTTTTTCAACCGCACGATTATGTTGCCGTGGACTACACCACAAAACGCGCTTCGATTAGTGGTTTGGCGCCGCCAACTGCGGACGGCTTGTGGCCCGGAGTTCACGTACGCAATCTCGACGTGATCGACATTGAACCACTGCGCGCGGAGATTGCTGCCTTTATTGGAGCCGCGCGAAATGGGCTGCCTTCTCCGGTCCCGGGAATCGACGGTCGCAATGCACTTGCCCTAGCGCTGCGTGCATTGGAACGAATTCAGGAACATGCGGGAAAGGTGCGCATAGGGTGAAGAAGAGACGCAGATGTTCACCAAACTAATCGGGTATGCGCGGCGAAACTAAACCAGAAAAGAGTATTTCGTCTCTACTCGCGGAGCGAGTAGCGGCAGGCGACTTCCCTTCCGCCGTCTATCTCATTTCGGAGCGCGGCCACGAAGTTTTTGCAGATGCGCTGGGACACTCGGTACTCGGACCGCATCGCCTTGAGGCATCGCTCAAGACCATCTACGATCTCGCCTCACTAACCAAGCCTCTCATAACAGGTCTGCTTTGCGCACGACGAATCGAGATGGGTGAACTAACTCTGGACAGTTCTGTTGGGCATTACTTACCCGAGTTTGATCGCACAGACAAGCAATTGATCACCATTCGACATCTGCTGACTCACACGTCAGGGCTTCCCGCATGGCGGCCGCTTTATATTCTTGCCGAAGGAGAAGCTGAACGCGCAATTGGAGTGATTGCCAATGAAGCTCTGCAATATCAACCCGGGACGCGCGTCATTTACAGTGACCTCGGATTCATCGCGCTTGGCTTCCTGCTCGAAAGAACTTCTGGCAAGCGTCTCGCCGCTTTAGCGCATGATGAGATCGTTGAACGTCTCAAACTTGAACGCACGTTCTTCAATCCGGCGATAGCCATGCAAACCGGAATCGCGGCATGTGAGACCGGCAATGCTTACGAACGGGAGACATGTCGTGAGGCTGGCATGCCAGAATATGGAAACTGGCGCGAGCATGTGATTTGGGGAGAGGTCCACGACGGCAATGCCCATTTTCTTGGCGGAGTAGCTGGGCATGCTGGTCTCTTTTCAACTGTTAGTGAAGCGACCCGGGTCGCTTCGCAGTTCCTTGCTAGACAAAGCGAAACGCTCGAGCCGGAGACGTGTGAAGTGTTTCGGAGCAATTTGACAGAGGGACTGGAGGAGGCGCGTTCAATCGGCTGGCAACTGGCAGTAACCCGGGAATCAACCGCGGGCCCTGCTCTGCCACCGGACAGTTACGGCCACACAGGCTTTACGGGCACAAGCTGCTGGATAGATCCACATCACGAACGAGTCTTCATTCTGCTGACAAATCGCACTCACGCTCGTTCGCTTCCCTTCGCTAACATCAATACCCTCCGCCGCCAATTCCACTCGCTTGCCGTCACTGCGCTGGATACCGCGTAGCAGTTCGGATGTTCAAAGAACTCCCACCTGAAACATAACCAGAAAGGCGAACCAGGCATTGACGGACAAAGAAGACCACATGCGCCAGAAGCGCAAAGCAATGAAGCCCGCTGCGGCTTTCAACCGAGCGGGCTTCCTTTAATAATCCCGGCGACTTCCTACTCTCCCACGCAGTTACCCGCCCGAGTACCATCGAGCTCCAGCCCGGGGTCCCCAGCGGAGCAGCGCCGCTGGAGTGGGAGCTGGCTTAACTTCCGTGTTCGGGATGGGAACGGGTGTGACCCTGCCGACAAGATCACCGGAAAACTTCAAGCATCACTCTTGAAGCCCAGGCTAGCT
>JBGPNE010000147.1:0-6623 GCA_041487335.1 Pyrinomonadaceae bacterium | reverse complement strand
TGCGCGGCGCGTCGATCGCTTGTTGAATGTTCATGTCGTAATCGATGATATTGGTGATCACTTGCAATACGGTGTTGATAATGGTCGGGCCTCCGGGACTGCCCACAGCAAACCAGAGCGAACCGTCCTTGCGCAATACAAAAGTTGGCGTCATTGCCGAGAGCGGGCGCTTGCGCGGCCCTACGGCATTGTTCTCCCCTTGAATCAACCCGTAGGAATTTGGCGCCCCAGGCTTGGCGGCGAAATCGTCCATCTCGTTGTTTAGCAGTACGCCCGTGCCTTTGGCTACCACGCCTGCTCCATAGCCGCCATTCAAAGTATAGGTATTCGCTACCGCATTTCCGTCAGCATCGACCACTGTGAAGTGCGTCGTCTCCTCAGATTCGTAGGCCGTCGGCTTGCCGGCGCGCACTTCAGCGCTGGTCGACGCGTGGTCCATGTCAATGGTACTGCGCAGACTCGCAGCGTACTGCTTGCTGATCATCCCGGCTATCGGCACTTTGACGAAATCGGCATCGCCCATGTATTCCGCGCGATCAGCAAAAGCACGCCGCATGGCCTCAGTCACCAGGTGATAGCGCTCTGACGAGGACCAGCCAAGCGAGCGCAGATCGTAGCCTTCAAGAATATTCAGCATTTCGATTAGCACCGCTCCGCCCGAGGATGGAGAGGGCATTGAAATGATTTCGTAACCGCGATAAGTCGAGTTCAAGGGTGCTCGCTCTTTGGCGACGTAACTGTGAAGATCTGTAAGCGTGATGAGGCCGTCGTGGCGTTTCATGTCGGCGGCGATCAAACGCGCCGTCAGACCTTCATAGAACTCCTTTGGCCCATTGATTTGCAATCGCCCAAATGTCGCCGCCAGTTCCGGCTGGCGCAGGATCTCGCTTTCTTTGTAGAAGTGGTTATTGTTGAGAAAGATACGCCGACTGTCTTCGTAAAGCGCGAGGAGTTCACTATTGTCGCGCAATGATCGGGCGTAATCGTAGCTGAGCGGAAAACCATCCGCCGCCAGGCGTCGCGCTGGTTCGATCAACTGCGCCCAGGAGAGTTTTCCGGAGCCGTACTTTTTAAGTGCCAGCTCCATACCTCGCACAGTACCTGGCACGCCCGCGGCACGGTAGCCGACAGTTGGTGAGCCTTCGCCTTTGATCAAATTGCCATTCTTGTCGAGGTAGACGTTGCGTATGGCAGCGGCGGGCGCCATTTCGCGATAGTCGATGGCTGTGGTCTTACCGTCTTTCAGCCTAATCATCATGAATCCGCCACCACCGAGATTCCCGGCGGCGGGATGCGTGACGGCCTGGGCAAAGGCGACGGCAACGGCTGCATCGATGGCGTTGCCGCCGCGCTGCAAGATGTCGCGGCCCACTTCGGAGGCAATGCGGCTGGTTGAGGCTACCATTCCGTGAGGTGCTCGGACAGGTTCGCGCGAGGCGGCAACGACCCTGGTGGTAGTGTTCTCACTGAGAAACGCAGCAATGGGCGCCGCAGCGAATGCAAACAGCAGCGTTGCAGCGATCGATATACGTATGATTGCTCGCGACATATTCGTTTGGGTCCTCACTTAAGTGTTAAACCTTCCTAACGAAAGAATACCGTTGGGATCAAGTTGGTGTTTCACGCGCTGCATCAGCGGCGTCGATGCTCCGAAATCGTCCCACGAATCGAATCGTTGTTTTATTTCAACTGGTGCAGCTTCAAGCACGAGTGAACCCGCAACGGATTGTGACTGAACCCGAAGTCTTTCAAGCTGCACAACGCATTGGTCAGTTTCCGTCGCGCTGACGTCGATCAGTCGCAGACGCCCCTCGGCAATACCCGCTTGCCATAAAGAATCGGAACCACGTTTAGAAGCTTCTTCAATGAGCGTGCATAGACTGGTTGGTCTGGTCATCGCTCGCCAGATCACTGCTTCAGCGAAGTTCAAAGGCGCCACAGCAAGGCCGCGCCAGAGCATTTCATCATTGGGTACTATCTCAGCCTCGGCAATACCCGCCTGGCTCCTGGACAAAGAGACGGCCCTTTCGGTCTGATAAATCACGGTCTGCTCCGGCCCGGCAAACCGAGCAAGCAACGCAGGATTATTTGCGTGAGTGTCCACGTTCAATGTGTGGGCCATGCTTGCTGAGATTAGCTCCAGACCCACAGGGAACAAAGGGGCTTTCAAGATCGATTGGGCCGCTTCGAGCAGGGAAGCGATAGAGCCAGAAGCCAGGACTGTTACTTCCTTTGCCGGTCGCGGCCGTAACTTAAAAGTCAGCTCGACGATTATCCCCAGTGTCCCATAGCTACCCGTGAACAGTTTGCAAAGATCATAGCCTGCCACGTTCTTGACGACGCGACCACCCGCTTTCACGAGTGTTCCCTGAGCCAACACCACTTTCATTCCTATTACGTATCTTCTTGGCGGGCCATAACCACACTTTTGTGCGCCACTCAATCCCGTGGAAACTACTCCACCGATCGTAGCTCGCCCGTCGTCTGGTGGATCCAGCGGCAGCCATTGCCCACCTTGAGACAACATTTGGTTGAAAGCATCGAGCGTCCCGCCAGCCTGTGTGGTCGCAACCAGATCGGCAGGCTCGTGCCCGATGATCTGGTTCAACCGGCGCGTGCTCACAATGATGGTAACGCGCTTGAGGGGATTGCCGGCATCGAGCCAAGTCGCCGCACCTGCAGGCACCACTAACCAACCCGCGCGTGATGCCAGACGCATGACTTCGCAGACTTCGTCAATGGATCCCGGCGTGACCGTGAGCGGGGACGGGGGGACAGGGAGGGAGGGAGACGGGGGGACGCGGAGACGCGGAGACGCGGGGACGGGGAGACGGGGTGACGGGGGGACAGGGAGGAGCGGAGACGCGGAGATGTTTGCGTCACCCACAATGGTCGTTAATTGCTTAGCCACGTCGTCTAGATCGAAATCGAAAGAGCGGCGATTAGATCGTGAGCGAACTATTGCTGCAGCGTCAGCGTCGTGCTCAATCGGGAATGGGACTCGCCCCGGGTCCGTCACCCGCTCGCTCCCGCTCGCAGTTCCGTTCTGTTCCTCCTCTCCCCATCCTCCCGGCTCCGTGTCCCCGTGTCCCCGTGTCCCCGCGTCTCCGCGTCCCCCCGTCTCCCTGTTTCCTTTCGTCTGAATAACCCGCGCTTCACCGCAGCCTCGCAGCACTGGAATGACCTTGCCGGGATTACAGAGACCAAGTGGATCGAATGCAGCACGCACGCGAAGCATCGTGTCCATGTCATCGTCAGAAAAGATCAGAGGCAAAAGCTCTCGTTTATCTAGTCCGACTCCGTGCTCCCCAGTTATGCTGCCACCGGCACGGACGCAAGTTTCCATCAACTCGCGGCCGGCCTCCTTCACGCGATGCACTTCATCTGGTGAGCGTGAGTCGAAACAGATCAAAGGGTGCAAGTTGCCATCGCCAGCGTGAAAGACATTTGCCAAACGCAACTGATACTTCGACGCGATCCGATAGCTGGCGTCGAGGACCTCGGGGAGTCGCGAACGGGGAACCACTGCGTCCTGGATCATTGAGTCGGGCGCGATTCTGCCAATTGCCCCAAAGGCTCCTTTGCGCGCCGCCCAGAGTTTCTTCCGTTCATTCTCATCTCGTGCGAGCCGGCAGCTTCGCGCACCGCGCTGCAAACAAATACTCTCTACCCTAGCGACCTCTTCGTTCAATCCAGCTTCAAGGCCATCAAGCTCGATCAGAAGCGCAGCGCCGGCATCGGGCGGCAGGCCCGCGGCAAAGACGCTTGCTTCAACCGCGCGAATGATTTCGCGATCCATCATCTCCAGCGCGGCCGGCATAACGCCCGCCGCAATGATTGCCGAAACAGCGTGGCTTGCCTCGTTGACTTCGACAAACTCGGCCAGCAGCGTTCGTACGGCGGGCGGAATCGGCACCAGCCGCAGCATTGCTTCGGTGGCAATTCCGAATGTTCCCTCTGAACCCACGAACACGCCCAGCAGATCATAACCAGAACTTCCCGTCTCGCCGCCAGCGAGATCAATGATCTCGCCAGTGGCCAGAACCACTCGCACGCTGAGTATGTGATCGGTCGTTGTGCCATATTTCAAACAATGAATTCCCCCGGCGTTCTCGGCGATGTTTCCCCCGATGGTGCAGGTTGGTTGGCTGGAAGGATCAGGAACGTAGTGCAGACCGAGGTGCGCGACGTCGCGTGAGACGTGGGCGTTCACAACTCCTGTTTGCACGACGGCGAAGCGATTATTTTCATCGACACGGAGAACCTTGCGCATCTGCGCAAGTTCTATGACTACGCCGCGGTTGAGCGCCAGGGCGCCGCCTGATAATCCGGTGCCTGCGCCTCGCGGAGTAAAGGGAACGCCAAAGCGCGCGAGCACTCGCATGACCTCCGCTGTTGCTTCGGTTGATTCTGGGAAAACGACGGCGCGCGGAGCATGCTTGTGTTGCGGGAGCCCGTCGCATTCGTAAACCAGGAGTTCGTCGGGCTCGGAAAGCACCGCATCGCGGCCGACTACTGCTCGCAAAGTTTCCGCTAATTGATCCATGGAGGCGGCATTCGGAAGAGAAGTAGAGATTCATTCTAGGAGACTGTCGGAAGAATGACAAACGCTATGCAGTCTCAGGTGTTCTCCTGTCTCCGGGGTCGAATTTACGGGAGAAAAACATTCAACACGGAGTCGCCGAGGACACTGAGAAGTCACGGAAAAAGCTTTTTCCGACAGACTGCTCTAGAGAGGAGTAGCGCCATAAGTTTCGAGTTGAATTCTGGGAAAACCTCGGCAAATCAAGAACTAAGGAACTAAGGATTCGGAGTTGCCTTTTCGGCTGGTCGGGAATAGGATGTTCGCCCGCGAGCCCAGGCCGGAAGTATACTTAACTGTCCCTTTCAATAACCAATTGGAAAAACGAAGACAACTCCATGCAGTCGGATCGAGTCGAGGCAGAACGTCAGGTGATCTTTGAGATCCTGCACGGTGTGATGATCACTTCGAATCTAGACGAGCTGCTCAAACTTATTCATCATTCAATTAGTAGAGTTCTCTATGCCGAGAACTGCTTCGTCGCTTTGCTTGATCCCGAAACTGAGTTTCTGCATTTCAAGTTCTTCGTGGACAAGTTTGATCCCGCTCCACCGCCACGTCCTATGACATCAAAGACCCTGTCGGGTTACGTGCTGCGAACTGGACGACCACTCCTGGTCAGCGATGTCAACGACGAGCTCTTTCGAAAGCTGGAAGCCGCGGGGGAGGTCGAGTTAACCGGTACAGATGCCCCTTCCTGGCTAGGTGTTCCGTTGCGAACGCCCACGAGAACGATCGGCGTGCTCGTGGTCCAGCATTACGAGGACAATAGTATCTACTCAGAGAGTGACATAGAATTCCTCTCTTCCGTGGCGGGGCAGGTAGGGCTAGCCATCGAGCGGAAGAAGTCAGAGGAAGAGAAGGAAAAGTTGATCGCTGAACTGAAGGAAGCTCTAGCGAAGGTCAAGACGCTGAGCGGTTTTCTTCCGATCTGCGCGTCATGCAAAAAGATTCGCGATGACAGTGGTTACTGGAACCAGATAGAGGTGTACATACAAGACCATTCTGAAGCAGAATTCACTCACAGCATCTGCCCGACATGCAGAGAAGGCCTCTATCCAGGTCTTAGCAGCAAGTCTCAGCCTCCTGAACGGTAGTCAAAGTCTTGCCTACCGTCACTGCCTGTGCTAGTGTGCTCCACGTTCTAGACAGATAACGCCTAGCATAAACTGCTCACCCTGAAGCTCTTATTCAGCCTGAGCGTACCTATCTTCTGAGCAAAAGGAGCTTCCACATGAAACAACTACTTGGGGTCATGATACTAACCATTGTTGCTTTGTCTATTACCCTCGGTCAAACACCTGAGAAGAAGGCTAGCCAGAGTAAACCAACAGGCGAGAAAGTTTCCTCCAGTAGCAGCGCTGAACAAGAGTTAATTAGCTTGGATAAGGAGTGGGGAGAAGCCGGATTGCGCGGCGATACAGCGGTACTCGAACGCATCTTGGCCGACGACTTCATGGGCGCTACTCCAACACAAGTCGCAACTAAAGCGCAGAATATTGCAGAGGCCAAGACTAACGCTCCGAACATCACGAACGCGACCTATACTGCTGATGAGTACACGGTACGCTTCTTAGACAAAAACACTGCTGTGATGACGCATCGCGCTGTGGAGAAAGGGCTGGATAAAGGTAAGGAATACACTGACCAGCATCGGAGTATACACGTGTGGGTGAAGCGGAATGGCCGATGGCAAGTGGTAGCTAGTCAAGCGACTCCGATACCGCAGCAATCAACACCGTAATGTCTGAAGCGCAGTAGGTTTGCACAGACGAGTGGTCATTTGTGTGCGCGGCCACTCCCTCTTTTAACCAACGCGACAATTCAAATCCCGGCATTTACCAGATTTACCAGCATCTCGCTTGATTCAGACCTGGACTGGGTATAACATCAAGAGCCTCCTTCTGGCTTAAATCACAGATTATTTCCTTTTTGAGGTTTACCGTGCACTGGCAGCTTTCAAGGCGGTCTCCCTTCCAAGTCAAACTATTTCGGCCTTAAAGCGTTCTTCAACCACCATTCCGTAGAAGCCGGGAGAAAG
>JBGPNE010000146.1:0-6644 GCA_041487335.1 Pyrinomonadaceae bacterium | reverse complement strand
GTGATAAAGGACCACGCCAAGCGCTGCAATGCCGCGCAAGGCATCGATACTCAGCAAACGGCCCCCACTCAATGGTTCGCTTTGGATTGGCTTCAGCAACAGGTTTGCAGCGTCGTCGGAAGTTGTTAACTTGCGTATCCCGGGGATGTAATACAGCACCCCAGCCCGGCTGCCGCGCTGGGGACCCCGCAGGTAACCGCTGGCACTAGCCTCAGACAAGCAAAGAATAAAAGTGGCCAAGGTGGCCACTTGATTCTAAAGATCTAAACTCCGCATTAAGTGTCAAGTCAGAGGTGTCAGGCTGAAACGAGCGACGTGACGTCAATATTGTACTTTCTTATCTTGCTGTAAAGCCGCGGCCGATAAATCCCCAGGAGATTAGCTGCCGCTTGCTTGTTGCCGCCGGTGCGCTGAAGCGTTCTCTCAATTACCGCTCGCTCAATATCTTCAAGCGTCATATTTGGCGGCACGTCCCATCCCGCACCCGCGACTGACCCTTCAGGAACCGAGCCATTATCGAATGGCAGATCGACGGGCTCAATCCGGTTGGCCTTCGCCAACAGAACTGCACGCTCGATAACGTTCTGAAGCTCACGCACGTTCCCAGGCCAGAGGTGGCCAAACAATCGTTCGTACGCAGCTTGAGAGATACCAGCAATTGGCCGCTCGTATTTATGTGCATACATGTGAAGGAAGTGTTCCGTGAGAAGCTGTATGTCTTCGTTCCTTTCGCGAAGGGGCGGCACGTGTATAGTGATGGTTGAAATGCGATAGAAGAGATCGTCTCGCAGCAGCCCGTCGCGAATCGCATCAGCGGGCGGCCGGTTTGTTGATGAAATAAGGCGAAAATCGACCGCGTAGGTTTTTTCAGAACCGATCTTGCGGTAACTCCTCTCTTGCAATACACGCAGCAGTTTTGGTTGAAGTTCGACTGGCATTTCCGCAATCTCGTCGAGCATCAATGAGCCGCCCGCTGCATGCTGCACCAGGCCCTCCTTGTCGGCGTGAGCACCGGTAAAAGCGCCCTTGGTGTGGCCGAAAAGCTCCGATTCGATCAACTCCTTTGGAAGGGCGGCGCAGTTTACTTTTATGAATGGCTTCTTCGATCTCAGCGAGTTGTAATGAATTGCGTTGGCGATTAGTTCTTTGCCGGTACCCGACTCGCCCACAATCAACACATTCGCGTCGGATTTGGCTACGGATTCGATTGTTTCGTAGATCGTCTGCATTGGTCTTGAGGCCCCGATGATGTTGAAGTACTCCGCTCGAGTCGAGAGTTGACGGCGCATGTTTGCTGCTTCGGCGACCAACTCACGTCGTTCCAATGCTTTTTCAACCAATGGTTGTATCTCTTCAAAATCGAAAGGCTTTTCGACAAAGTAGAAGGCCCCGGCCTTGGTAGCCTCTACGGCTTTGGGAACCGAACCGTAACCCGTGACAACAATTACTTCAGTCGTAGGCCTTGCATCCTTCATGTGGCGCATCACCTCCAGACCATCCATGTCGGGAAGTTGTAGATCGCAGATCGCAAGATGATGTCCGCCCTGGTCGAAAAGCTCTATTGCTTCGGCCCCTGTTGCGGCAATATCGACTAAATAACCCTCCTCTCTCAAATTTTGCTTCAACGAATCAGCCATCACAGCCTCATCGTCCACAACGAGAATTCGCACATCCTTATTCTCCACTTTTTTCTCCTCTCTTGAAGCAACTGTGCCTGTCCCGGTTCATAACAATACTCTTCTCGTTTTGCGCACGGCTTGGGCCTGGGCATTCGGCTTTCTTCCACTATTTGAGCGGAAGACTTACGCACAAGATGCCATTGCGGTGCTCAGCTGAGCCGCCGTGGGCCTCAACTATCTTTGCGGCAAGCGACATTCTGATCTCATCGCTTCCGGCAAATGAGCGGAAGGGGTCGTGATCTAGCGAATTCAGCGGTTGCCATTCAATAACCGCTGCTGTTCTTCTCTCGATCACCTCGCGCCTTAGTCGGACCGTCAGCGTGTCATCATCTTTCTTTTTGTGGTGCAGTTTCACAGCAGCGACCGTGATCGACTTGAACGCTTCAGCCAGCGCCACCGGATCGAACGCGCCGGTGAGAGGTACGGGCTCTACGTCGATAACCATCGAACCAATCAAGGCACCTGTTGCTCGTGTACGGTTGGTCAAAGTGGAAACTACGCCGCGCATAATCTTCTGAAGATCCACGCCCGGCTGTTTTCTGACTTCAACCGGACGGCAATATTGTACGAGTGTTGAGAGATCACTCGCGGCCCGGTCCAATCCGGCAATGAGCTTGTTAACGGTCTCCAGTTCATCCGCCGGCCGATCGCCTTTCTCAAGTCGTTTGTGAAGAAATGTGGCATAGAGTTTGAGACCATTGAGCTGGTTCTTCAGATCGTGAATAATCTGAAGAGAAGCACGCCCCAGGGTCTGAAGCGAGTCGCTATCCTGTGTTTCCGATAATAGTGGCTTCATCTGAAAAGCTGAACTCGGGGTTAACCTGCTTGACTGCTGCGGCGGAAACGGCTGGGGGATGTATGGATTGAACCCGGAGCAGCAGACCCGATGTGTTGTATTTCGATGCGGGATATTAACAAAAAGGAACTGCGTATTCTAGTGATACAGTAGATCCTGGGACTTACAGGCAGATTCCCGCTTGATTCTGGTGATACAGTCCGGGCAGCAGCGAGAACTCTCGAAATGAATAACCAAGAGAATCTGACGACCGTGTTGCTTGTTGAGGATACTGAAGACAACCGCAGCATGATGAAGAGACTGCTTGAAATGAGCGGTTATCGGGTCTTGGAGGCAGTTAACGGCGAAGAGGCAGTTGCGCTTGCAGGACAAGAACAACCAGGCATCATTCTAATGGATCTGAGTCTGCCGGTAATTGATGGACTTGCAGCGACGCGGCGAATTCGACGCTTGCCAGGATTAAGTGACGTGCCAATTATCGCGGTCTCCGCTCACGATAGGGCTGATTTTCATACAGAGGCGTTGGCTGCTGGGTGTGATGCGTATATCACCAAGCCAATAGATTTCACCGAGCTGGAGGATCTCATCTCCCAGCTGTTGTCAAAGCAATGAGACCTTCCTGCCGACCCGCCGAATTTGCCCGGGGAAACCGACCATGTTAAAAGCCTTCGTTAGAGCGCTCCCTAAAGTTGCGTAGCGGCCGACCGTTGCAAAACTGGTTTCACGCGCTTTACAATTGAGACCCAGCAAACAAATGGTTGCCTCAGAACGACAGGTCGCAGATGTAGATGATTCTCGGCGCAAACTGATCATTGTCGTTGCCGTCATTGCCGCAGTCGCGATCGCGGTTCTTTTCTATCTGCTACTAAGGGCTAGCGGCGGTGGAGCGGCAGAGCCAGTTTTGGAAGGAGCAATAAGAGCCGGCGCTCCCGAGTTTGAGCAGTATCGTTCCAGAATAGTTCTCGACGAACCAGAAGCCGATGAGGCTAGAAGAGCACTGGGCGATATCGTGATGGGCATTCACACCACAGTTCGCAACTTCACAGGCCGATCGCTCAATGGACTAGAAATTAAAGCGGCGGTTGTGGACCATCAGGGAAAAGCTGTAAAGGAGCGGACCGTTATTGTAGTTCCCACAAAACAAGTTGAGCTTGAACCCAACAAGACGATGTTTGTTCAGGTAATGCTCGAGGGAATGAGTGAGAGTGACGATCGCGCCAGGATCAAGATGGAAATTACGGGGTTCAGATTTAAGTAGCGAAGCGATTTGTTTAGTATTCATCATCCAAGAACAGTTCCTCGAGTGATTGCTTCACGGGCTGGACCGAGACAAGTTTTCCTCCGGCCTTTCTTAAGGTTCCAATCACCGCATCAACATCTCGCTCATCGAGGACTTCGATCCGTAGTCCACTCGCTGTAGCACTCACCTGGAAGTGATTGTCTGCGGGCATATGACCTAAGAATGTGGCAGCGTCTGTGCCAGTAGCTACGACTTCCACGTGGTTACGATTCCCAGTACGCTGATGAAGGTCGTCGAGATATCCAAGGTGTGCGAGATGCCCCCTTTTGAGAATCGCAACGCGATCGCAAAGCACCTCAATATCTGACAGGATGTGCGAGCACATAAAAACGGATTTACCTTCTTGTCGAAGGGAGGCAATCAGATCGCGTACTTCGCGCCTGCCCACTGGATCCAGACCGCTCATTGGTTCATCGAGAAAAACAACTTCCGGATCATTGATCAGCGCTTGAGCCAGGCCGACGCGCTGCAACATGCCTTTAGAAAACTTTCTCAACTGTACGTCCCATTTACTCTCGTCCAGGTAGACGCGGGCCAGCAGTTGCGCGGCTCGTTTCCTGCGTTCTGCCGACGAATAACCAAAAATCTCGCCGCAGTACTCGAGAAACTCGCGGGCGGTTAGGTAGTCGTAGAAGTAAGGGTTCTCTGGCAGGTAACCGATGCGACTGTGCATTTTGACATCGGCAATGTCGCGCCCCAGAATTCGAGCACTGCCCGCGGTCGCGAATATGAGGCGCATCAGTAGCTTCAGCGTTGTGGTTTTTCCCGCACCATTGGCGCCAAGAAAACCAAAGATCTCATTCTCGTTGACGAAGAGCGAAAGCCCATCCAGAGCGCGCACCTTGCGCTGGCGCCAGAATCCGACTTCGTAGTCTTTCGTTAAGTTTTCTATTTCGACAACCGCTGCCATAGCACTCCGCACCTCCATTCTCGTCTTCTGGAGCTCTGCCTTATTTCCGATCTTCCCATTTTCAAGTAATACAAAGTAATTTTGCCCTTAACTACTGTGACTGCCTAATCTGTTCGAGCTTCTGGTGCATTTCGGCGGCGCGGTTCGCATCGCGATCCATTTGCAGTGCGCGACCTAACTCGGTTAACGCCTCCTGTTTACGGTTCGTCGCCGCATAGCTCAATCCCAGTTGATAGCGCGCTGCGACATCATTCGGCTCTTTCGCAAGCAGCGCTTCGTATTCGCGAATAGCCGTCGCGTGGTTGCCCATTGCCGCCGCAGTCCGCGCCAGATTGAAGTGGGCGGAACTGGAAGACGGGTCACGCTCGAGCACCAGCGAGAACTCGTGCCCGGAGCCGGTGAAATCTCCTTTGTCGTAAAGGAAGGCGCCGAGATTGTTATGCGCCTCGAGTAAACGCGGGTCGAGCGCCAACGCGGCTTTCAAACTCGCAATGGCCCCATCCATGTCACCCAATCCCGCCTGGGCCAGGGCGAGGTTGTTATATACAGCGGCCTCTTCTGGATCCAGACGCTTGGCTTCGAGTAGCTCGGTCAGCGCCGAATCGTATTGTTTGAGACCGAGATAAGCCAGTCCCAGGTTGTAATGAGTCGACCGCGAGTGCGGAGAGTAGTAGACCGCGCGCCGCCAAAGCGCAACCGAGTTGTGCCAAATGCGATTTTGCAGAACGGTGCTTGCTCCGAAAGCGAGAATGACCACTGCGCTAATCGCCACAGCGAGGAAACTACGCCGGCGGGCAAGTCGCGTAATGTAGATCGCAACCAGATAACAGAATCCGATGGACGGCAAATAGAGATACCGATCTTGAATAACGTATTCGTAATGAAAGACCCTTAGATTTAGCACAGGCAAGAGCGGAGCAATAATTAAAGCGATAGCCACAGACACTTCCGCGCTTAGCCGCTTTCTGTAAATCCAAAGGATGTATGCCAGGAAAAGCAAGAGCCCGACCGATAAAAGAAATCTCGGGTCAGCGGCGCTGGTGATAAAAGCGGGGCTGTAGATGAGGCTCAGGTAGAACGGGGCGATCAAATGTTTGAGGTAGTTCACGAAAACGTAAGGCACGGTCATCCAGATCGCTGAGTCTGGGACTTGCGCCATGAATGGGTGTTTCCAACTGATTAGGCCGAGAACTGAAAAGCGAACCGCCAGATATCCCGCAGCCACCACTGCGTATGGGACCAAATGGGGAACGATCTCTCTGAGGCGCAATGCCAGACTCTTTTTGGTCTTCCGGCGGGCCAACTCCCACACGGCGAGCACGAGGGGAAGGGCAAGTGGTGTCTCCTTGCACAGGGCCGACAATCCAAAGGCAACAACCGATGCTGCGAGCCATTTCCCGCTGCCCTCTTCCCGGTAACGCACATACCAGATCATACTCGGAACGTAGAAAAGCGCGGCCAGCGGATCCGGAATACCACTCATCCAGGAGACCGACTCGACGTGCGCCGGGTGCAGGCCGAAAATGAGAGCTGCCAACATTGCGATCCGGCGATCGCCAGAGAGCCTCTTCAGTAGGAAATAGATGAGAACCGTCACGGTCGCATGCACGAGCAGGTTCATGAGGTGCCAGCCGGGCTCCCACAGACCGAAGATCTGATAATTGAGCGTTAGGTAGGCCGTGAAGAGAGGTCGGTAGTATGGTAACGGAATACCGGCCGTTAGGGTACCGCGTTGGAAACTCCATACATCGCTCGTGAAGGCGCGAAACAGGTTATTCCATTTATGTAATTCAGGATTGCCGGCAATCTGTTTTGTATCGTCAAATACGAAGGCGCCGCTCAGCGAGTTGCCATAAACGAGTATTGTGGAACTGACAATCAGAAACAGCGAGCGCCCCTCGGAGAAAAACTTGCTCGCGGCGGACGATTGGTAGATGCCTTGCGCATGAGGGGCGCTGG
>JBGPNE010000145.1:0-6663 GCA_041487335.1 Pyrinomonadaceae bacterium | reverse complement strand
GGTGATGAAAGAACAGGCCATGGCGTGCTGGATCCCGACATCGTGCAGCGGAAACCGATTGACCTGACCCAACCAGAAATCGAAACCTTCCGGCTCCGGCTCGCGACGCAGGTAGCCGAAGTACTCCATCAGAACGAACGCGCGATTGTATTCGGCGTCGCTGAACGACTGGTCGTCCGCGACTAGTCGCAGAATGGCTGCTCTGCCGGCGTCCGTCCCGTCAAACAGGACTTTGAGTTGTCGGCAAGGCGTGGCCGCGCTACCTTATCCTCTTTGCGGCGTGAACGGAATACCAGCCTTCACGCGCAAGGTTCAAGTGTTGGAAAGTAATCCTGGTGATGCCATCTAACTCATTAGTCTGAGTCGGATCGTGACTCTTCTCTGGAAAGAAACCCGTCAAAAAGATAGACAGTCTGAGATCGCACATTTACCGCCTGGGTTGTTCTCCTCTTACGCTGAGATCACAGCGCGGCAGAGCCGCAAGCCAAACAAAGACGATCCACGAAATCACACGAAGTCGCACTAACTAATTTCGCGTTGTTTCGTGTCGTTTCGTGGATCGTCATTGCTGCTGAAACTTTGCTCAAAAAACAAGAAAATGCGAGCTTGTATTCCAGAGGTATTGTTCATAGAACGGACCAATAGGCCGCATGTTTTGCCGAACTCTTACCCTACCCGGGCTTACGCTTGATTCGTTTCTTGGCTTGGCGTGTGGAATCGCTTGGCGTGTGGACTTGGCGTGCGGAATTGACTTCTCTAGCCGCTTTGGTTAGATTCTAGGCCTTCAAGAACGGTTGCGCGTTATGCGCAAGGCTCTGAAGTGGCTTGGACACGGTAGTATCCGCGGCTCATATCCGCAACCGACTACCAATTTTCTAACTTTTGATAGGATGCTCCCGAAGACCTTCGTCATGAATCGAACGTTTACACGATTCTTTGTTTTTTGATGGCTTGACCCGCTACACATTGCGGGCACGCGACGAGGGCGCTCCTATCAAATCCGATCTTGATGTTCGTAAATCGTGAATTGTAAGGTCGTGAATAGATAGGGGCGAAGCCTTTCACTTTACACCGGGATTGTGAATTGATAGATCCGCTTGATATTCACGATTAGTGATTTACGATTAACGAAAAAGCTATGAGCGAGATCAGCATCCAACTGAAGGATGGTCCAGCGGCGCAGCTTCCCGCCCCGGTAACTGTGGCCGAAGCGCTCAAGAAGCTGGATCGCAATACGGCGAAGCAGGCGCTTGCAGCACGGGTTAACGGCCGCGACGTTGACCTCGGTTTCACCTTGAATGCACAACAGAGCGGTGAGCCGGTCCGGATTGAACCAGTCTTGCCGGAAACGCTGGAAGGCTTAGACGTGTTGCGACATTCGACCGCGCATCTTCTCGCTGCGGCCGTGCTCGATCTTTTTCCTGGCGCCAAGCTCGGAATTGGCCCAGCATTGCTCGACGACCCGCGATACGGTTTCTTCTACGACGTGATTACGCCCAGTCCGCTGACGGAAGCCGATCTTCCCGTCATTGAAAAGCGGATGCGTCAGATTGCCAGCCGAAATCTTCTATATCGACGTGAAGAGATTCCGAAGACCGAAGCACTGCGTATTTTTCATGAGCGCGACGAGCCGTTGAAGTGCCAGCTCATTGCCGCCAAAGGCGGTGATATCGTAAGCCTCTACTACATCGACGGCTCGCCATTTATCGATTTCTGTCTCGGACCGCACGTGCCGAACACAAACAAACTGCGCGCGTTCAAGTTGCTTTCACTCGCCGGCGCTTACTGGATGGGCGACGCAACACAACCGCAGATGCAGCGCATCTACGGAACGGCCTTCTTCAACCAAGCAGATCTGGATGGGTGGTTGAAGCAGCGCGAAGAAGCGGAGAAGCGCGATCATCGGCGCCTGGGACGTGAGCTCGATCTCTTTTCTATTCAGGAGCAATACGGTCAAGGGTTAATCTTCTGGCATCCGAAGGGTGGGGCCATTCGTAAGGAGATGGAAGACTATCTCCGTGAGCAACTGCTAGCGCGAAATTATGGATTAGTCTTTACTCCGCATATCGCCAAGCGCGATCTGTGGTTCGTTAGCGGTCACGAAGAGAACTACGCTGATTCGATGTTTTCGCCAATGAAGTTCGAGGAGCAGGAGTTTCGGATCAAGCCGATGAACTGTCCGTTCCACATCGGTATCTACAAGTCGGGACAGCGCTCTTACCGTGACCTGCCGATTCGCTACGCAGAACTGGGCACAGTTTATCGTGCGGAGCTTTCAGGCACGCTGCATGGCTTGACGCGCGTGCGCGGGTTTACGCAGGACGACGCGCACATCTTCTGCACTCCCGAGACAGTGCGCAGCGAAATTCTCGGCTGTATAGATTTCGCGTTTCACATGTTTGAGATCTTCGGGTTCAAGGACGTCAGAATTGAGCTTTCAGTGAGGGGCGCTGACCGTAATGCCCACTACCTCGGCTCCGATGAAGACTGGAAGCAGGCAGAAGGGGCGCTCATGGAAGCCTTGAACGAGCGGGGTATTCCCTACCAGCGCACTGAAGGTGAGGCAGTCTTCTATGGCCCCAAGATAGATATGCGCGTCGAAGATGCCATCGGCCGGATGTGGCAGTTGACGACTGTGCAGTTTGATTTTAACCTGCCTGACCGTTTTGAACTTGAGTACATTGGCGAGGATAACAAGCCGCATCGTCCGATCATGATTCACCGAGCGTTGTTCGGTTCGATGGAACGCTTTTTCGGTGTGCTCATCGAACACTATGCCGGAGCGTTCCCTCTATGGCTGGCGCCTGTGCAGGTGGCGGTGTTGCCGATTACGGATCGTATCAATGAATATGCCGTGAAAGTCACAAACGAACTGCGCGATAGTCATCTTCGAGTGGAGGTAAATCTTCGCAGCGAGAAGATTGGAGCCAAGATTCGCCACGCGCAGCTGGAGAAAGTGCCTTTCATGCTTGTGCTCGGCGACCGTGAGATGGAGCAAACGCAGGTTGCTGTTCGTGAACGTTTGCAGGGTGACATAGGTGTGATGTCGTTGGAAGAGTTTACGAAGATGGCGCGTAATCTCGTCGAGACTCGCGCGCTTACAAACCAAGTCTCAGGTGTCAAGTCGGAAGTTCCAGGTTAACTTACAATTTGGGACACGGGACTTGAAACTTTGGACCCCAACCCATGGAGGTGCAGCAATAGCTACAGGCTTTCGCGGTCGCGGCCAGCGTCCTGACAATCGTCGCGTGCCGTCTGTGCGTATTAACGATAGAATTCGCGTGCCTCAAGTGCGCGTGATTGGTGATGAGGGCGAGCAACTCGGCGTGATGGATGTTCGAGATGCCGTTCGTGCAGCCAGGGAAAAAGGACTGGATCTCGTGGAGGTCGCTCCAACTGCCGACCCGCCAGTTTGCCGCATTATCGACTTCGGAAAGTTTCAGTACGAAGCCAAGAAAAAGGCGAATGAGGCGAAGAAGAAGCAGGTCACGATTACCGTCAAGGAAGTTAAGTTTCGTCCCGGAACTGATGATCACGACTACAGCTACCGAATGAAACATGCCCGAGAGTGGCTGGAGGAGGGCGACAAGGTGAAGGCCACTATCTGGTTTCGAGGTCGTGAGATGACCCACCGTGAGCTGGGCTCAAGAATCCTGCAGAGGCTTGAAAACGATCTGGCCGATCTCGGTGAGGTTGAAACCAGACCGCGCATGGAAGGCAATCAAATGTTCATAATCTTCGGCCCCAAGCGACACAAGGGAGCGGCTAAACCGGAGCATCCGGCACCACAGCCTACTAGTGCCAGCTGAGAATTTTGATTTTTAATTGCCGGTTGCCGATTTGACAAGCAGTAAATTGAAATCGCAAATCGGCAATCGAAAATTGCAAATATGTCCGGAAGGGTAATTATGCCAAAACTAAAAACACATAAGGGCGCGGCCAAACGCTTTCGACTGACCGCGACTGGCAAGATTAAGCGTGGTCATTCACATGCGCGCCACATCCTGACGAAGAAGACCCACAAGCGGAAGCGATTGCTGGACATTGATGTGCTGGTTTCGAAGTCAGATCAAAAGCGGGTTGAAGCCATGTTGCCGTACGGACGAAGCTAAAACAATAGGATAAGTGATGAGTGACCAGGAATTGACGTGCAGGCAGTCAAGCATGTTTTTCATTTCTTTACTCTCGGGCTTTCATCCATATGAAGAAAGGGGATTGAACAATGCCTCGGGCAAAACGTGGAAATAAGCGCCTCGAAAGGCGCAAGAAGATATTGAAGCTCGCGAAAGGTTATCGCGGCACAAAGTCAAAACTGTATCGTTCGGCAAAGGAATCGGTTGAGCGGGGATTGAATTTTGCCTACACGGGACGCAAGCTGAAGAAACGTGATTTCCGCAGTCTCTGGATAGTTCGCATCGGAGCAGCGGCCCGTCTTAACGATCTGAATTACTCGCAGTTCATGCACGGGCTAAAACTCGCTGGAATTGAACTGGACCGCAAGGTACTCGCAGATCTCGCCGCACATCAGCCTGAGGCATTCAAGGAAGTTGCCGTCGAGGCAAAGAATGCTTTGGAGAGTGAACAGCGAGAAAGGGCAGCAGCCTAAAAGAGTGCAGCTATTTTGGTGATGGCAGAGAGTCAAAGCCGGGAGAATCCAAAAGCTAAGGTGGAAGCTGCAGGCAAAGCGTTCGAACAAGAGTTCGAACGCTTTGCCCGCTTTACCGACAGTTCTGCCTCGTTGCAAGGTCTGAGGCTGGATGAAGCGGAACGAGAGCTGCACGCTCTCAACGATCTACGAACGCGTCAGCTTGGCAAGAAGAGTTCGCTGGCCGCCTGCAAGAGGATGATCGGACGGGTTGCGCCCGAAGACCGGGCTGCCTTTGGTCAATTTGTGCAGGCCACCGAAGCGAGGATTGTTGAGCTTTTAGACCACGCTGAGCAAAGGCTCAAGAGCTACATTGAAGCTGCACAAACCGAACGCGAGAGTATTGACGTAACGCTCCCCGGCCGGCGGCCGCGTCGCGGGCATCTTCATCCAATCACGCTCCTGCGTGAGCGAATCGAGGACATCTTCGTCGCTCTTGGTTATGCGATTGAGGACGATCGGGAGATTGAGACCGACTTCTACAATTTCGACGCCTTGAACATTCCTGAGAACCACCCCGCGCGCGCATCGCAAGACACGTTCTACACGACGGACGGATTTGCACTGCGTTCGCAAACCTCGACAGTGCAGATACACGCCATGCAGCGCCGTGGTGCGCCGGTTCGCATGATCGCGCCAGGCAGGGTTTTTCGTCGTGACACGCCTGACCCGACTCACAATCCGATGTTCTTTCAGGTTGAGGGATTGTGCGTCGACCGGGGAATCACCATGGCACATTTGAAGGGTACTGTAGCGGAGTTTCTGCGCCGCATGTTTGGTCCAAAAACTATCACCCGCTTTCGACCCTCTTACTTCCCATTTACTGAACCGAGCGCCGAGTTTGATTTCAGTTGCTTCAAATGCGCTGGTGCAGGGTGTCGTATCTGCAAAAGCTCGGGTTGGATTGAGCTGGGCGGGTCTGGCATGGTGCATCCGAATGTTCTGCGCGCGGCGGGAGTCGATGCTGAAGAATTCTCCGGGTTCGCATTCGGTTTAGGAATCGATCGCATGTGTTCTTTAATGTACAACCTCGACGACATTCGGTTGCTGTTCGAAAACGACGTACGGTTTCTGGAACAGTTCGATTGAAGCCTATGTATATCAGCTACAACTGGCTACGCGAACTGACGGGAACAACCTCGACTCCGCGCGAGTTGAGGGAGCGTCTGACTATGGTCGGTCTGGCGATTGATGCAGTTGAGAAGATCGAAGGCGACTTTATTCTCGATGTGGAAGTGCCCTCAAATCGTCCCGATTGTCTCTCGCACATCGGCATCGCTCGCGAAGTTGCGGTAATCGAATATGGAGAGGTGCGCCAGCCATCAAGCAAGCCCGCCAGGGTTGAAGCCCGGGCGGAGAGTCTCACTTCAGTAGAAATTCGTGATCCCGATCTTTGTCCTCGTTATGCTGCGCGCATCATCAGGGGTGTGACGATTGCGTCATCGCCTCTCTGGCTAGCTAAACGCCTGGAAGAGATTGGGCAAAGACCCATCAACAATGTTGCCGACATTACTAATTACGTGCTTCATGAATTGGGCCAGCCGCTACATGCTTTCGACTTCGCAAAACTTGCCGAACATCGGATCGTCGTGAGACGGGCAACAGCGGGTGAAAAACTAGAGACTCTGGACGGAGTCGAGCGCACGCTCGATTCACAGATGCTGGTCATTGCGGATGCGGATCGGCCCGTCGCGCTCGCTGGCATAATGGGCGGCGAAGAGTCACAGATTTCAAATGTGACCACTGACGTTCTAATCGAAAGCGCCTATTTCAATTCCGATTCTGTGCGGCGCACTGCGCGACGGCTGGGAATGGATACAGAAGCCTCGCGCCGTTTTGAACGCGGCGCTGATTGCGAAAACGTTTTGCGAGCACAAACCAGGTGTGTCGAACTGATTTGCGAAATCGCTGGAGGCATTGCAACGGAGAATGCCATTGACGTGTATCCAGATCCAGTAGCGCGTCGCACTGTTGAGTTTCGTCCCTCTCGGGTTGAGGGACTAACGTCACTTCAAGTT
>JBGPNE010000144.1:0-6713 GCA_041487335.1 Pyrinomonadaceae bacterium | reverse complement strand
TTTGATTCGAAAGGGTCCGCATGATAAAGCCGTAAGTCTACTCAACAGACTGGCTTCCGAGACTGGCGGCCGCGCTTTCTTTCCGCAGTCAATCTCTGAGCTGCCACAAATTGCCAATGAGATTGTGCGTGATCTTCGCACTCAGTATGTAGTCGCCTACAACCCCACCAATAAAGCTCGTGACGGCTCTTATCGTGCAATCAAAGTTGCGGTAGATCAGGGATCAAGCAGTGAGAAACGTATCGCGCTGACTCGCAGCGGGCGCATTGCGCCAAGGGAGAGTGGCAGTCCTCCGAAGCCCCCGACCATTAGAACTACAAGCAAACCTGTCGCTGGAGTAAAAAAGTCGCCGTAAGTAGCTGGAGATATAAGTCTGCTAATTTTTTGCCCTTCCCTCATGCATCTGTTGCATCAGGGTTACTAACTGCTGAATCTGGACTTCGCGCCCCTGGCTTTTGCGCATCAATTCTTCCAACATCAACTCGCTTTTCAGATTCACTTTGAAATCCTGCTCTGCCGCCAGGCGATCTTTTTGAGCAGCGCGATTCTGCGACATCATGATGACTGGCGCCTGCAGCGCGGCCGTCATTGAGAGCATGAGGTTCAGGAGGATATAGGGATAAGGATCAAACTGGGCGCCGTTCTCACCATGTCCGTAATGAACGAGCGCGAATGAATTGATCGCAATCCAAAAGATGAGAGCACCGCTGTAAAGAAAGATGAACGTCCACGATCCGCCGAACGAGGCAACTTTGTCCGCTACTCGCTGACCGATGGTTGATCGCTGCTCCATCTCCAGATTGATGTTGCGTGTGGCGCGATGCGATACGAGCATGTTGGTCTGCCGCATGCGAGCGCCAATTTCGCAAATTACATCAATGGCAACGTCTGGGTGTGCCATTAAGAACTTTTGAAAGTCGTCACTGCTCAGGCGGTGAAGTTCGGTGTCTTCTATTGCCGTAGCATTTGTTGAGCGTGCGCCGCGATCGAGCACCGCAAGCTCCCCGAAGAATTCACCCGGCTTAAGCTCTGCGAGCGTTACGGGTTGCACATCTTCATCCAGCACCCAGATGCGCACTAACCCGGAATCAACAACATAGAGCGCGTCGCCTGTGTCTTGTTCGTTGAATATTGTCTCGCCGGCGCTGAAGTTAACCTGATCCACGCCTTGGGCAAGCTGTTCAAGCTCGCCGGGATTCAGTCGTCTAAACAGGGGAATGCGAGAAAGACTTTCAGCTTCATGACTAAGCGGGTTCTCAGTGGACATGGGTTAAGATCCTTCCTATTTTCGCGGTTCCTGCGAATAGTTATCCTTCTAGTCAGCTAACCAGCCGGCTCAGGAGGTCGTCCGTCAATGCAAAGGGATCAGTCGGAGGTTCGTTCTTGCTCGCTTGTTCTACTGTGGAAACAAGTCTCAACACACTCTGACCTAACTCTTCGTCATCTGAATTGATCTCGACACAAGAAGGCGAGTCAAAGGGCGTGATAAAAAGGTAGCGCGGTATTTGCGTATCGCTCACCGCCTCCGCAGGCCCAAGGATCAGCAGATTGTTTTTCCACCGAGCATACCTGTGCGCGGAATCAACTCGACGCTCCCAATGCAGCTCGCCCTCCTCCGTCATTGAGGTCAGTTGCGCTACCAGCGTTCTTAGTCGGTCAGTCATAGCTGCATCGCGGGCCATAAGTGTCTCCCCCTCTTAACTCGCTGAATTCCCCGCCGCGGAGATTAGCACCTTCTTAAATTCGTGGAAACTGAAAATGACTTCTGGAGGCCGAGAATGTCGTCGGCATCAAACTCTGGCTCGTTGTCGCAGAGCAAGAGTCGCTACTTCGGTTTTTTCCGAGTCGTATTCCGCTTAATATTATGCCGGACCTCAGCTTCTTCGACCGAGTGAGTTTGGGTAAGTTTCAAATCCTTTTTCGCCATCTCAACGAGCTTCTGATAGTGCCTATGAAGCGTTTCGATGTCTTCCTCGGTTAGGTCTTCGACATCGATAAGTCTGTTGCTCGCACCTTCAAGCGCGGCAACGATTTCATTGAGCTTCATGTGAATCGCCAGCGCATCCTTGTTTTGCGTGCGCTGAATCAGGAAGACCATCAAGAATGTTACTATCGTCGTTCCGGTATTGATAACGAGCTGCCAGGTATTGGAGAAGCGGAACAGCGGTCCTGTGATCCCCCAAACAACGATTATGGTTACCGCCAGGATGAAAGCCGCGGACGTTCCGGTAGCTTTTGTCGCTGCGAGCGAGAACCGCTCCAGAATTTGGCTGAGTTTGTTCCTTTTTTTTCGCACCACGATGGCCTCCCCAAAACTCAATGGTTCACCAGTCTATCGAGATTCCAAGCTGAACACCTGCACGCGGGCTCGCAGCATACTTTCCCGCAATAACACCGAAATCGAATGTCATTTTCTCGTTGACAGCGTAGTTCCCACCTATCAAAGTCTGCAATTGACCCTTGCCGAGTTGAAAATTCTTTGTCAGAGCGCCGGTCACTTCAAATCCAAGATCGAGCTTTGGCGTAAACTGCTTTACCAGCGAACTCGCTGCCGTAAATACAGTTCCGCGAGTCTTGATCCCGATCACTCCCGTAGTGGTGTTGCCGGAAAAGAGGATGCCGCCATTCAGCCTTAGCTTTGTCTTCTTACTCAAAGACTTCTGCAGGACGCTGTTCAGATAGTAGTCCGCCAGACCGGAGCCAAGCTGCCGCTTGCTGTTGCCGGTCGGCAACTCCATATTGAAGGTGACGGCCATCGCCGGCATTCGGGAGTTTTCGCGCTCCGAACGAAAATTGTATTTCACGGAAACGTTCGTATCGCCAATACCTGAAGGTGTTCTGGGAACTGTTCCAGGCGCATTAAAGATTGTGAGCATGGGGGATTCGATCCCGATCTCCAATTCGTCGTAGACTCCGTAATCGAGTTCAAAGTCAGCGGTGTTTTGTCTCAGATTAGGGTACGAAGAGCGCTGGAGCAGATCGAATTCGTTACTGAACTCGAAATGGAAATGGCCTCTCGGGGTTACATCCGCATTATCGGTAGAGAAAGGCTGTTGACCTCGAACATTCGCGAAAAACAGAGCCACCAAAGAGAGCGCGATTGCGAGAGTCTGAACTGTTTGGTGGATTTGCGCGCGTGAAGGCATGGGCGACGGTGAAGCCCAATCGCTCTAGTCTCTCGGGCGAACCGAGCCACTGATCTTCTTCTTTGTTGTCTCACCTGTTCTTAGAACGGGTATGCCCAGATCGACATCGGCATGCAGGCGCGGGATCACATGCGTCGCAACAACCTCACCGACTTTCCTCGCCGCCGCGGCTCCGGCCTCGACTGCGCTCTTTACGGCCCCAACCTCGCCGCGAACGATGGCAGTGACTAGTCCCGCGTCAATCTTTTCATAGCCGACGAGCTGCACGTTTGCAGACTTTACCATCGCATCGGCCGCCTCGATCATTGCGACCAGGCCCTTGCATTCAACCATGCCGAGCGCTTCTTCCATAATCGGCTTTCAGAGTAAACGACTGCGGATCGGTGACCGAAGTTTTTCGGTCAAGAGACTCGTCTGTTAAAAGAATATCATAGATTATGGAGACAGCAGGGTTCCATTTTCCGTCGAGCTGGATAGTTCTCTGCTCGACCGTGCCCAGGCTATTTTGAGCGCTGGTAGTGAATTTCGCATTCTTGTAGTGGCAGGAACGGCACCCGGTTAATTCCTCAACGAATGTATGGGCGCGGGAATACGTCCGCCGCGGCGGATGAACTCAGCGGAAGAAAAAACGTTCACCGGCATTATCGGTGCGCTGCCCAGGAGGCCACCAAACTCCACAATTTCACCGACCTCGCGGCCGGGCACGGGAATAATTCGCACGGCTGTAGTCTTGTTGTTCATCACACCAATTGCCATTTCATCGGCGATGATGGCCGCGATGGTTTCAGCGGAGGTTGAGCCGGGAACGGCAACCATGTCGATGCCGACTGAGCAGACGCTGGTCCAAGCCTCGAGTTTATCAAGCGACAAGGCCCCCAGGCGCACGGCTTCTCTCATGCCCGCGTCTTCCGAGACTGGAATAAACGCGCCGCTCATCCCGCCCACCGATCCACTCGCCATCGCCCCGCCCTTTTTGACGGCATCGGTGAGCAGCGCGAGCGCTGCCGTGGTCCCATGAGTGCCAGCGCGCTCAAAGCCCATAGCTTCAATGATGTTTGCGACTGAATCTCCAGGCGCGGGAGTGGGAGCGAGGGAGAGATCGATGATCCCAAAGGGAATGCCCAATCTTCGCGCGGCTTCGCGGCCGACGAGCTCTCCAGCACGCGAGAGCTTGAATGAAAGCTTCTTAATCGTTTCCGCCAACTCCTGCAGCGGCAGATCTCGGGGCGCGTGTGACACGGCATGATTAACTACACCAGGGCCCGAAACACCGACGTTGATAACAGCTTCCGGCTCGCCGATGCCGTGAAAGGCCCCAGCCATGAAAGGATTGTCTTCCACGGAATTGGCAAAGCAAACAAACTTCGCACATGCGATTCCACCACGATCGCGCGTGCGCTCTGCAGCGTCCTTGATCATTTGTCCTACTTGCCGGACCGCGTCCATGTTGATACCGGCGCGCGTAGTCGCGACATTAACTGACGAGCACAAACGTTCCGTACTTGCCAACGCCTCAGGGATAGAGCCGAGAAATTCGCTTTCCGACCGGGTTGCGCCCTTGTGCACCAGTGCTGAATAGCCGCCAATGAAATCTACTCCCACTGTTCCAGCTGCGTCGTCTATAGCGCGTGCGAGTTGAATGGGATCGCCAGTAGCTCCTTCGGTAATCATCGAAATCGGTGTGACCGCAATTCTTTTATTTGCTATCCGTATCCCCACCTCATCACCGATTTCGTCTACGGTCTGGACCAGTCGCTCAGCGAAACGCCGGATTTTTTTGCTGGCCCGCTCTGCCGTCCTTTCGATCGACTCGCTGGCGCAGTCGCGCAAACTCAGGCCGAGCGTGACGGTCCGCACGTCAAGGTGCTCCATCTCGGTCATCGCAACCGTCTGCAGGATTTCGGCCTGGGTGTATTCCATCATGCAATCCACTTGCTCAGTATCAGTATCAAGAGAAATACAACGAATAAAGCCGCAGCAACAAGCACAAAGCGCAGACTAGGATCGTAGGATGCTTCTTCCAGCACAACGTTGGACATCTTGCGTAGTCTCTGAACGCGATGAAGCAGATTATCTTCCATCCCATCGCGGACTATCGCGATTCCGCGGTGAATGGAGTCGTGGGCGGCTGGCACGGCAGTGTTGTCAGCCTGCCCCCTGTTCGGTAGAGCTGCTACGTTATCGGACTCGGATTCTTTAACAGCTGCGGTAAGAGGTGCGGTTTCCGATCCGATTGCTTTAAATTGCGGATCTTCAGCGTGTGCCGTTCCTTCCCTCGCCTCTGTCGCGTCGACAGCTACATCCGGCTTTTGGCTCAACACATTGCCACACTGCGGACAAAACAATGCGCGTACACGAACGGACGCGCCGCATGATAGACAACGACGGGCGATCTCAGGCTCTGACATTCGGGTCAATGGTAAGTCGTGAATCGTTAGATCCGGTGCATCGCGTTGAAGAGGTCTTCGCGCTGCGCATAGATGCGCACTCCCAAGGCCTCGCCTTCACGCCGTAGTCGATCTTTCAATTCGGTTGCACTTTCTCGAGCGCGCGAGGTGTCCGCGATGATCACCATTGCAAACTTTCCCTGCACCACAGTCTGATTTATGTCGACGATACTGCAGTCCGCTTCGGCTAGTATCTGTGAAACTCCGGCGACAATGCCTGGGTGATCTACACCGAACACAGAGATTATCATTCGCTCTGAAGAGCCTTCGCGCGACTGGCCGGAAATACTTCCACTGGTGGGGATAGACTGCGAGGATAAGTAGGCTTGCCCGTTCGCTCCGATGAATGATTCAACCTCGCGATAGATGTCTGTTACCAGTTGTTCGACTGCTTGCTCGTCCGTCGCCGCGCCCAAGCGACCGTAGACCGCGCGAGTGATGCGATAAATCAGCTCTTCATTAGCCATTGGAACAGTGATAAGTGATGAGTAAATGAACGGTGATAAGTGATAAGTGATGAGTGATGAGTGATGAGTGATGAACGGTGGGGTGTTACCTTCGTTTACTCATTACTCATTACTCATCACTTATTATCACTCATCACTCATCACTCATTACTTCTCTCAAGGTCTTCCGTTGTCGCCCGCCAATTTTACCGCTGCCTCACGCACCTCCTCGGAAGCGGTGTCCGTGATATCCACTCGATCGACAATACCAACGACAGCGGCCTCAATAGCCATGTCCTGATTTCCGATTGCCGAGCGGGCCGCTTTTCCGAAGGCGCACAACACCATTTCGCCCGTTCCGGCCCCGAGGCGGTCTGCAACGACGACAATGTTTCGCGTGGGTTCCTTATCGAGATCATAGGGGTGGACAACCAGAAAACGAACACCTTCGAGATCAGGCGTTTTCTTGGTAGACCAGACGGTGCCGACGACTTTGGCTAGAAACATAGAATGTCAGTTGTCAGTTTACACTTTCGCAAACACCTCGGCAGGCTCGCCGATATCGCGGGCGGCCGGCGTGATGATCGTTTTAGAGTTGATGTAAATCTTCTCGCCCTTCTGAATTGCGCGCCGGACATCGTCCTCGCTGACAAAATCAATTGCTTTGTGGCCAT
>JBGPNE010000143.1:0-6729 GCA_041487335.1 Pyrinomonadaceae bacterium | reverse complement strand
CGAACGGGTGCGTCTGATTGAGCCACCAAGGGTTTCCGGGCGAATCATTCGACCGGGACGCGAAGTAAAGGTCAATGGCCGGATTTCGGGCCGCGTCGAAGTCGAGTGTGACCGGTGTTTGAAGCTAATCCAATTGCCGATCCGGACTGAGTTCAGGCTCGAATACGTAACAACGGAAGAGTATCAGGGTCTTCATGCCGCGGAGCTTACAGAAGGAGATCTGACGCTTTCTGTCTTTGACGGAGAGGTCATTGATATCGACGAAATCGTGCGCGAGCAGTTACTACTGGCAGTTCCTTCTCACGCTCTCTGCCAGACAAACTGCAAAGGCTTTTGCCCCGTTTGTGGCGTAGATAAGAACCTGGTTGATTGTAGCTGCGAAGTGTCGGAAATCGATCTTCGCTGGGCAGCGCTGAAAGGACTAGTAAATGGTAAATAGTGAATGGTAAATGGACGCGGATGCGGCGCTTTGTTCTTACCATTGACTTTTTTACTATTAGCCATTTACCAACGGAGTAATCATGCCAAATCCTAAACGACGACACTCAAAGGCTCGCCGCGGCAAACGTCGCGCTCACGATGCTCTGCGGGTTCCGCAGACCACCCTCTGTTCCAACTGTCAGGAGCCTCGCATGCAACATCGCGTCTGTCCGAAGTGCGGATACTACAAGGGGCGCGAAATAGTGCACGTGGAACAGACCTAGCCGACCTTAACTCTTTGTGCGAAATCAGTCGAAGACTGAGACCAGGCTAACGGGAAAAATCGTTCTCGACGCGATGGGAAGCGACCGCGCGCCACACGCGGAGATTGACGGGGCGCTCGCCGCGGCACGTGATCTTGGAGTCAGCGTAATACTTGTCGGCCAGCCCGAAAAGGTCGAGCCTGAACTTCGTCGTTGCGGTTGGCGTGGTAATGGAGACCGAGGGATTGAGCTGGTAGAAGCTGCGGAGGTGATCGGCATGAATGAGCCGGTCGCGACCTCGGTCAGGCGCAAGAAGAAGAGCTCCTTGAGGATTGGAACAAAACTGGTCGCTGAAGGTAGGGCAGACGGCTTTGTCTCGGCCGGCAACACCGGCGCCGCAATGGCTACGGCCAAGATGGTGATTGGGATGCTGCCCGGCGTTGATCGACCCGCGCTGGCTGCGCTCATTCCCACGAAATCAGGCAAGCCGACGCTGCTTCTAGACGTCGGCGCAAACTCAGAATGCAAAGCCTATCATCTGTTGCAGTTTGCCATCATGGGCGACGTTTACTCGCGCGCGGTACTCGGAACAATCAGGCCGGCGGTCGGCCTGATGAGCATTGGCGAAGAAGAAGCCAAGGGCAACGACTTGACCAAAGAGGCCTTTCCTCTGCTGCGCGAAATGAGCAGTTTGAATTTTGTAGGAAACGTTGAAGGTCGAGACCTCTTTTCCGGCGCCGTTGACGTAATTGTCACCGATGGCTTTACTGGCAACGTGATGCTCAAGCTTTCGGAAGGGCTGACCGAGGCGATGCTTTCGATGATCAAGCGGGAGCTAACTTCGTCCGCAGTGACCAAGGCCGGAGCGATGCTGGCCAAACCTGCTTTTCAAAATATTAAAAAGCGGCTTGATTACTCAGAATACGGGGGCGCTCCGCTTCTCGGAGTGCGTCAGATTGTGGTAATTGGCCATGGTAGCTCGAATGCGCGAGCTATCCGGAACGCCATCCGCAGCGTTAAAGAGTTTTCAGAGAATCACGCCAGTGAACGTATAGAAAAAGGAATCGCGGAAACCAGCGCGGCACAGGCGCTGGCTGGGCCGGCAAGTATTCGCTAAGTTGGCTTTTCTTTTTTTAGTGGATACTATTGTCATTTTAGCAATTGAGGACATAGATGGCAAACCTACGCGCGGGAATTCTTGGTACCGGGCATTCTTATCCGGAAGGCATTCTAACGAATGCCGACCTGGAGAAAATCGTAGAGACTTCTGACGAATGGATTACCACTCGGACCGGCATCAAGCAGCGCCGTAAGGCAGCCCCCGGAGAATACACTTCGCTTTTCGCTGTTCGCGCCGCTCGTAAGGCGATCGAACGCGCACGTCTGGATCCCGCCGACATCGATCTAGTTCTCTGCGCAACTGTAACTCCAGACCAGATACTCCCGTCAACAGGTTGCATCATTCAGGCAGAACTCGGTGCAAACAAGGCTGCCGCGCTGGATATCGTGGCTGCTTGCTCAGGGTTTTTGTATGGACTGACGCTGGCAGATGCGATGATCCGCGTCGGACAATCCCAATATGCGCTGGTGATTGGTGCTGAGATTCTGACGCAGTATGTTGACTATTCCGACCGGCAGACGTGTGTGCTTTTTGGTGACGGAGCAGGCGCAGCGGTTGTCGGACCAGTTGAAGCGAATCGCGGAATTCTTGCTGCACGCATTAAGTCGGACGGGAGATACGAGGAACAACTCTATTCACCGGGGGGCGGTACGCGACGCCCGCCAACGCCCGAGACGCTCGCCGCGGGCGATCACTTCTTTAAGATGAAAGGCAACGAGTTGTTCAAAGTTGCGGTGCGTTCGATGGCTGACATTTCGCGCGAGGTGCTTGAAGAAACAGGAATGCGCGCGGAAGACATTGATCTCTTTATTCCGCATCAGGCTAATCAGAGAATCACTGACGCGGTTGCAAACAAGTTAGAGGTTGACAGCTCGCGCGTTTACTCAAATATCGCGATGCACGGCAATACCTCGTCGGCCTCGATTCCAATCGCACTGGATGAATGCGTGGAAGCAGCGCGAATTCGCGAAGGCGATCTAGTACTACTAGCCTCATTTGGTGGCGGCGTGACCTGGGGTGGAGTACTGATCCGCTGGTAATGGGATTTGCGATTGCCGATTGGTTTTTTCCGACTTGCGGTCTTGAATTGGCAAAGTTGGTTGTGGGGAGTCCGGGGTCCCCAGCCGGGCAGCCCGGCTGGGGTGGTGGAGAAAGAGCCTGAGAACGGCAATCGACAATCGGCCATCTAAAATCGCGTTCATCTTTCCCGGGCAAGGATCGCAATACGCGGGCATGGGAAAGGATTTAGTCGAAAACTCTCCCGCAGCGCAGAAGGTCTTTGAAGAAGCAGATGATGCGCTTCGCTTTTCGATTTCGCGTTTGTGCTTTGAAGGCTCGGCCGAAGAACTGCAATTAACTGAGAATACCCAACCGGCCATACTGACTGTCTCCATCGCGGCGCTTCGTGCAATTGAGGCAGAGGGGGTTTCCAGACCAGACTATGTTGCCGGCCATAGCCTGGGCGAGTACTCAGCGCTTGTCGCTGCCGGAGCTCTTTCACTGGCCGATGCACTGCGCACGGTTAGGGCACGCGGGCGCTACATGCAAGAGGCGGTGGCCGTCGGCTCCGGCGCGATGGCTGCGGTCATGGGTGTGGCTCTGAAGGATATTGAAAGGGTTTGTTCCGAAGCAAGCAAGGGTCAGATTTGTGGTCCGGCAAACATCAACGCGCCGAATCAAGTCGTAATCGCAGGCAACACTGAGGCGATAGAGCGCGCGAGTCTGTTGCTGAAAAGGATCGGGGCGAGGCGAGTTGTAAGTTTGAGCGTTAGCGCGCCATTTCATTGCGCCTTGATGATGCCAGCGCAAGAGCGATTGGCTTTCGATCTTGAGGGAGTAGGCTTTGGCGACTTGCAGGTTCCGCTGATAACTAATGTCGACGCTATTGGGATAAACAAAGCCACTGAGGCCCGGGATTCGCTCGTCAGACAGGTTTCGCGGCCCGTCCGCTGGCTGGAATCAATTGAATTGCTAATTCGAGACGGCGTTGATACCTTCGTTGAAGTTGGGCCCGGTAGAGTTCTGTCTGGCTTAGTGCGGCAAATCAGCCGTGAAGTGAAGTGCTTTAATGTCGAGGACTCAGTAAGTCTGAAGCAGACTCTCGCGAACCTCGAAGTTTCCTAGTAGATCTTTCAGACAAATCACAGAGGAGCAAAATGAGATGCCCGATCAAGAGATCGAGAATAAGGTAAAGCAGATCATCGTTGACGAGCTGGGGGTGGATGAGAACGAGGTCACGCCCAACGCTCGCTTCATCGATGATTTAGGCGCTGATTCATTGGATACTGTCGAACTCGTCATGCGTTTTGAAGAGGAGTTCGGGATCGAAATCCCGGATGAGGACGCTGAGAAGATCCAAAGCGTTCGCGATGCGTACAATTACATCGACCAGCACAAGAAATAGCCGGGCGGTAATAAGTGACGAGTGATAAGTGATAAGAACGAAGACTTCTCTCTTTATCTAATCACTGATCGCTCATCATTCATCACTACTGCTCAAGGAGCTTCAATTTGACACGTCGGGTTGTGGTCACTGGCCTGGGACTCGTAACGCCGGTTGGCAATTCAGTTGAGGCCACGTGGTCTGCGCTGATGAAGGGTCGTAACGGCGTAGACTACATCAGGAAGTTTGACATTGAAAAATTCTCCGTAAAGTTTGCCGCCGAGGTCAAAGACTTCGACCCGCTTAAGTTTATCCCAAAAAAAGAGGCGCGCAAGATGGGCGCCTTTATACATTACGCCATCGCCGCCTCAATCGAAGCGATGGAAGATAGCGGTTTCAATCTAACTGAGGAAGGCAAGTTTCCTGATGATATCGCCGAGAACGCCGGTACTTACATCAGCAGTGGCATTGGAGATTTCTGGGCTATCGAACGTGAGCACTCGAAATTGTTGGAAGGTGGACCTGATCGCGTCTCGCCTTTCTTCATCGTTTCAGCAATTGTAAATCTTGCCGCCGGTCAGGTCTCAATTCGCTTTGGCGCGAAAGGTCCTAATTCAGCCACCGCCACAGCATGTTCCGCAGGCGCCCATGCTATCGGCGACAGCTTCAGGATTATTCAACGAGGCGATGCCGATGTGATGATTTGCGGTGGAGCAGAGTCTGCGATCACGCCGATGAGCGTCGCTGGATTCGCTTCGATGCGGGCTCTCTCCACCCGCAACGACGATCCGCAGCACGCCTGCCGTCCCTTTGAGCGGGATCGCGACGGATTCGTTATTGGCGAAGGCGCGGGCATCTTGATTCTTGAAGAACTCGAATTGGCGAAGAAACGCGGCGCGCACATTTATGCCGAGATTGTGGGCTACGGCATGACTGCAGACGCCTTTCATCTGACGATGCCTGACGAGACGGGCTCAGGCGCGATTCGCGTCATGCAGAAGACGATTAAGGACGCAGGAATCCGGCCAGAGGAGGTCGGTTACATCAACGCACACGGAACGTCTACTCCCTACAACGACAAATTTGAAACGCTCGCCATCAAGCGCACTTTCGGCGATCATGCCTACAAGCTCGCGGTTAGCTCGACCAAGTCGATGACCGGGCACCTGCTTGGCGCGGCAGGCGGGATTGAAGGGGTTTTCTCAGTGCTTGCGATCCATCGCAAGGCCCTTCCACCTACCATCAATTACTTTAATCCTGATCCGGATTGCGATCTTGACTACGTGCCCAACGAACCTCGGGAGGCTACGGTGAACTACGTTCTTTCGAACAGTTTTGGTTTCGGTGGAACAAATGCGGCGCTGATGTTCAAAAGATATGAGGAATAGTCAGTAGTCAGTTGTCAGTCGTCCGTCGGTGGTTTGAAGCTTAAGCTGGCGGATTGGCCAGACTATTGATTGACTGACAACTGACAGCTGACAACTGACTACTGACAAACTGTAATGAAAATCATAGTAATGATGAAGCAGGTCGCGAGCAAAGATGCAATTCTGCGCATCAACAAAGAAGGGACCTGGATCGAGGAAGGTGACCTCTCGTTTGAGGTCAACGAATCAGACGGCTATGCACTTGAAGAGGCATTACGAGTCAGGGAGAAAAAGGGCGGTGACGTGATTGTTTGCTCCATGGGACCACAACGCGTGAAAAGCGTAATCAAAGATGCGCTTGCGCGCGGAGCCGATCGCGCGATTCACGTGGTCGGCGACAATCTCGCAAACCTCTCTCCCTATGCAGCCGCGACCGCGCTTGGCGAAGCGATTCGGGACGAGAAGCCCGATCTGATCATGACTGGATTACAGTCTGACGATTACGGCTACGCGCAGACTGGCGTTATCATGGCGGAATTGCTCGGACTGCCACATGCAACAATAGTGATCGAGGTCGACGCATCCGGTGAGAAGCTGCGGGTTAAGAGAGAACTCGAGAGCGGTTGGTACCAGTGGTACTCGATGCCTACTCCGGCGCTGCTAACGATTCAATCCGGCATCAGCCAGATTCGCTATGCAACGCTCAAGGGGATCATGGCCGCGAAGAAGAAAGAGATAAAGGAAGTCGCGCCAGCGCCTGAGTTAGTGGGTCGTCCCTCACACCAGCGGATTGAAAAGATCTATTTCCCACAAAAGACAAAGCAGACCCAGTTTCTCGGCGATGGTGATGCAAAGGCTGGAGCGGCTGCTCTCGCTGAGAAGCTGCATCGTGAAGCACGGGTGTTCTAGCAGCTGAAAAAGTAGTGGAAATATGCCGATACCCAGGAGCGTCGATTGGAGAGCAGTAAGGCGATCCACGCGCATCACACGAAATGACTCGAACTGAACCCTCTATTTCGTGCAGGTTCGTGTGGCTTCGTGGATCGTATTCGCGAGGTCATGAATGAGTAACGGAATCTTAGTATTTGTCGAACATCGCGGCGGAGTGTTCAGCAAGACATCTTTCGAAGCAATCGCCGCTGCGCAAAGCCTGGGATCACAACTTCAACAAGCTGT
>JBGPNE010000142.1:0-6747 GCA_041487335.1 Pyrinomonadaceae bacterium | reverse complement strand
GGGGTCCCCGGCCGAGCATCTCGGCTGGGGTGCCATACGCGCTGGGGTGCTGTTGTTCGCTCCGTCTTACTTTGCGCAGCAGTAAAAATCGCCGCGCCCAAAACAACAAGCGCGGCGGCCAAAAACTGCTGAACTAGGTTTGGCAAAACTTTCACTCGAATTTCACAGAGACAACCTTTGAGACGCCGACCTCCTCCATGGTCACGCCATAGAGCGCGCGGGCCATCTCCATTGTCCTCTTGTTATGCGTGATGACAATGAACTGCGTGTTAGCAGACATCTGCGCGACCTTATCAGTAAAGCGCCCCACGTTTGCTTCGTCAAGTGGCGCGTCGACCTCATCAAGCAGACAAAACGGTGACGGCCGATAATGAAAGATTCCCAGCACCAGTGCGAGCGCCGCCATCGCCTTTTCACCACCAGAGAGCAAGAGAATGTTCTGTAATCGCTTACCCGGCGGCTGAGCGATGACATCGATACCAGACTCGAGCACGTCGTCCGCCTCGATCAAACTCATCTCGCCACGACCGCCGCCAAACAACTCCTGGAAGAGTTCGCCGAAATTCTTATTTATCTGCTCGAAGGCGTGCCGAAAACGCTCGCGAGACCGCCGCTTGATCTCCCGTAACGCCTCTACCGTCGAAGAGATGCTTTCCACGATATCCTGGCGTTGCGCCGTTAGGAACAACAGTCTCTCCTCGGCTTCAGACAACTCTTCAAGCGCCATCATGTTGACCGCACCAAAACCTTCAATCCGCGAGCGCAACTCTTCAACGCGTGCCTGTCCGGTCTCGAGATCAAATTCTTCCTCTAGCGGCTGTTCTCGCGCTAATTCATCGAGCGACTGATTAAGTTCGGCAGTGCAGTTTTCGCGCACAAAAGTGAGACGAGCCTGCGCTTCTGCCCGTTGCACTTCAATCGCGGCACGGGAATCACGTATATCGGCAGCGCGTCGATTTAGCTCAGAGAGTTCTGCGGAGAGGGCGTCAGCTCGCTGGCGTGCCTGCTCAAGTCGGGCCGCGAGGGCTGTAAGCTCCTCCTCTTCTCGTGCTCGCTCGTCGTCAGTCGTCGCCGCTCTTTGTTCGAGATACGCGATTGATTGGCGAAGTGGCTCGATACGGGTCGTCATCTCAACTACATCAAGTCTGTGTCGCTCAACTCTGGCCGCGAGATCAGCGTACTCAGATTCCATGCGCCGCATTTCCGTTGCGGTAGCGCGCTTTCTCTCCGCTGTCGCGGCCGCTGTCGCACGTTGTGCTCCGAGTCTTTCGCTTTCCGACTCGGCTTCGCGTCGTGCCTCGGCTAGCAAGGCTGAAGTTTTGGTTACGGCCTCAGTTGCTGCAGTGCGGGCAGCCTCTGAGGCCTCAGCATCGGTCAGAGCCGTAAAGCGGCGTCGCTCCAATTCGAGTCGTTCCTCTTCAACGCGTGCAGCGTCAGCGACCACGACCCGCAGGTGCCGCTCGGCACGTTCAATCTCCTGTGCCAGTCCGGTCGCAGTCAACTCACGAGCCATCGCCTCTCGTTCTTCGCGACCGATGGCCTCGTTCAGAAGCACTACCGCGTCTTCGAGTCCAACCAGTCGAGCGCGAGCCTCTTTTGCGGACTCTTCAACTGCTTGTAACTCTACGCGTAGAACGCCAGCCCGGGCTTCGAGTTCGCGCAACTCTCGTTTGAACGCAAGCAGGCCGGCGCCTTCCTCAAGCGCGCGTGCATCGCCGACGCTGACGAACTGCCCACTTGCCACCCAGTCGCCATTCAACGTGACATAAATCTCGCCGCTTGCGAGCGACTTTGTCATCGCATCGTCAAGATTGGCAGCGACGCGCGCGTTCATTTTTTGTGGGAGTGTACGCTTCAGGACTGAAACCAACTCGCGTGGCGCTCCCAGCAGGTCACTGATTCGAAGATCATCGAGACCTTCGCTCGCATAAGAGAGAGACAGCGCAGGACGCTCTTCGATCTTGCAGACCAGCGTATCCCATTCATCGCTAGCCCCGTGCATGCCAGCTACGAGAAAACTTGCGCGGCCGGCGTTGTTTTCTCTTAACCAATGAGCCGCACGCACTGCATCGTCGGGTGTGGGAACAACAATCGATTGCAAAAACGAGCCCAGCACACCCTCAACCGCGCGTTCCCATTTGGCCTCGACATTGAGTGCGTCGGCCAGCGTGCCGATAAAATGGAAATCGCGCGGAGCATCGTTTTGCGAAAAGATGAGTTGCACGGCCGAAGAATAATACGCCCGCCTGTCGTCCAGCTCTTTCAAACTCTCTAGCCGGTGTTTTGTGCGTGAATAATCATCGCGCACCCGAGTCAGTTCCGCATCCGTATCACTGACGGCTTCATGTCCGAGAACGACAGCATCAACCGCACCCTCGCGCTCGGCGCTTAGTCTTGCTATATGCTCGCGCGCGACCTGGATCTCCTGGCTAAATGTTTCGGCTGCTGCTCTCCGCTCGACATGTTGAGCAGTTGCGCGTTCGCCTTCACGCTCCAAACCTTCTGCCTGCACAGCAAGGCGCTCGAGCGTGCCCTCGAGCTGTCGAGCAATCTCTCGTAATCGTTCAGCTACGGCTGTATGCTTCAGCAGTTCTGCCCGAGCGTTCTCGATTTCCGTTTCGGCTCTGGAAGCCATGCCGAGTTTCTCAGCGTATGCTTCCTCTGCTGTTCTTAGCGACAGTGCGCTCTCATCCGTCTCCGCCCTGAGTCTGGCATCATCCTCCTGGAGCCGTTTGCATTCGGCATCCACGAGAAGGAGGCGCGCAGAAAGCGCCCCAATTTCGGCCCCCACCTCACTCTTCCGTTTCTCCAGGGAGATGACCTGCTCCTTCTGGTAAGCGCGCTCGCGCGTTTGCCGGTCACGACGCAACACGGCTTCGGCGGCGGCCGCCCGTGCTGCAGCTAACTCATCTTCGATGTTTCGCGCTTTCTGAGTTGCGTTGCGGGCGTCTTCCTCACGTTGGGCCAACTCGTCGGCGACGTTGCGTTCCAAAGCGCCAACTTCCTGCAGCTTCGCATCGGTCTCGTCGAGAAGATTGGTGAGGTTTCGATCCTCAGCGAGAAACACGTGACGCAAGAGTTCGCGTAGTTCTTCACGATGGACACGATATCGCCGTGCCTTGGCCGCCTGCCGACGCAGACTATTCACTTGCCGGTCTATTTCGGAAATGATGTCGGAGATGCGGGAGAGATTTGCCCGCGCGGAATCGAGTCGCGCTTCAGCGGCGCGTTGGCGCACGCGAAACTTTGTGATGCCCGCCGCCTCTTCGATGATTGTCCGCCGGTCCATCGGTTTGGCGGAAAGTATTTGACCGATGCGACCCTGCTCGATGATGGCGTAGTGGCCGCCAGACAGTCCGGTTCCCGAAAAGAGATCCTGGATATCGCGTAAACGGCAAGGGCGATTGTTCAAAAGATACTCGCTCTCGCCTGATCGATAGAGTCGGCGCGTTACCGCAACGGATTCGCCAGGCGCAAACTCCAAAGCAAGATTTCTTCTTCGCCAATGACGCTTGTGCTGAGTTCCATGCGCTGACGAAGATTCAACCGCCGAGCCTTCCACTGAGCTTCCCGTAACGGAACCTGCTGTCGGTTCGCTCGTCTCTTTCTGTTCTACTCCCTGAGTCTCTGCCACCGCTTCTTCTGGAAGCAGCGCATCAAGGCGTACTACGCGAGCATCGATCTGTTCGAGCGTTGAGTCAATGTCTTCGATGTCCGGCTCATGCTCCGGCAACTCGTCCCGCACCATATGCATGACGACCTCGGCCATACCGCTTGGCGGACGATTTCGCGAACCCTGAAAGATGACGTCTTTCATCTCAGCGCCGCGCAGATGCTTGACGCGTTGTTCGCCCAAAACCCAGGCGATCGCGTCAGCGACATTGCTCTTGCCGCAGCCGTTGGGTCCGACGATGGCGGTGATGCCATCTCCAGTGAGGAGTATTTCTGTGTAGTCCGCGAAGGATTTGAAGCCGGTGATCTCTAGCCTTTGAAGTTTGAACATGCGAGCAAATAGTCTTTATCGGCTAGCCCCCAAACCCAAAGGCAGGGTGCTACGGGAGGCAATGAGCCAATATAAGTGGGAGTTGCTTAGAATGTCAACTAAAACTTGAACTTAGCCAACTTTAATGAAGTGACAAGCACGGTTAACAGCTTTGCTTAATTGGCCCGGGGACAAGAACGGATGGAATTCGGGTCTTGCGGAAACATGCGGTCTCGGGGCTGACTGAGAGCTGTTCCGAGCGGTCTTTTTGGAGCACTCTTGCGCGGGCTTGAGATCCATTCCCTTGCGGATGCCCTCCGGAGTGGTGACCTCCGTCCGCAACTGTCGCACTTCAAGAAGGATTGCCGGCCTTCCCTGGAGAACCTAGGCAAATTAAAGTCCCGCCAAACCGCGTCGCACGTAAAGAATAAGATTCACTCCCGGACGAAGGGCATAGCTTCCCGCGGGATTGAGACCAGAACCAACTTGCTGATAACGATCTCCGAACTTAGACTGAACCTCAGCTCCCTGACTCTCCGAAGCAATTATTACGGGCTCGTTTGAATCTACCATATGCCCGTAGTAACCAACGCGGCTGTAATCGCGCAGATACCACGGCAGCGGCCAGTAGTCGGTTGAAACGATTGTTATCCCGATAAGACTCCCTTCCTTGCTCCGTTCTGCGATGCGGTTTATCTCTTCAACGAGCTTCAGTGTTTCTCTGCGCGTGTGAGCGTAGACATAAACATATTTTGGATCGTCGTTGTCATAATTCGCGAAGTTGAGATCGATGGTCTGATACCCGTTGATGCCAATAGCAATCACCCCGATTACACCAAGCAGGCGCAACTGCGCCAGTCCTTGATCATAGAACACCTGAAACACGTGCCCACTGACAAGCGCCAATGGCACAACAAAATTCAGCGTAAGCCACGGTGTTTTGTAGGCGATCAGTGAATACGCCGCGATAAGCCCAAAGGCCCATAGCCCGGAAAACAAGGCGAACGAGTTGGCCGGTCGCCAAACCACAAGTGCTGCGCCAATGGTTCCCAGAAATAGAAGCGGCGACTCTCGCCAAAAGAGCCACTGGATATACATGGCGAACGGGTGAACGTGAGCTTCCTTGCCGGTTTTCGTCCAAAACTCAAATGTCTTCAGCGCATCGTGGATGCCCTGCGGATAATTACTGAAGAAAGACGAGTAGAAGAGAACGTTCACAGCAATAAAGACCGCAATCGCGGCGACCACCCAGATTGCCAGCGCAGTTGAACCGCCAATTCTATCGATGAAGTCGTAAGGCTGTTCCCGGCCTTCCGCACTTTTCGACCCCTGCTGCTGTCTTTGTTGACTCGTGCTTGCGGATTTGTCTCTCAGCCACCGGTACAGATGTGTTGATATCAAGGCGATTACAAGTACTACCGCGGAGATCGGCGCTGTCTCCTTTGTGGCAAAAAGAAGAGCCGCTGAGACCACCGCCAGAATCAGGTACACAGGATGGCCATCCTCCCAATACTTCAGCCCGGCGATGACCACTCCGAGGGTGAAGAAAACAAAGAGCGTTTCGTGAATGAAGTAGCGAGATAGATAGACTGCGCCTGGCGAGACGGCGAGCATGGCAGCAGCGCAAAGCGTGCCGACAGTACCAAGCCGCCGGCGAAGAAGAAGCACAAGCCAGATTGTCGCGACGCCAAATAACGCCGGTACCAGCCGAATAGTAATTGTGTTTAGTCCATAAGCATTTTGCGCGGACGAACCAAAAAGGAATCTGAGTATCCAGGGTATTATTGCTGAAAAATAGTAGAGGGTTGGTCCATGATAATTCGAGGGGTCATAATGATAAAAGCCGTCGCGCACCAAGCGAACGAGAAAGTTTCCGTTGACTCCCTCGTCATGATGAAGAGGGACCAGCTTGAGATCATAAAGGCGAAGAAACGAACCAACTAACAGGATCGCAACACTCGCTATGAACCAGCTACGTTCAGAGACATCACTCCGAGCAGCCTCCACGGTAATTGGCTCTGTTGCCTTAGTCTTAGGCGAAGCTGTCTCGGAAGCGCGTTTCTTCTTACGGCGGCGCGATTTTGTAGAGGCGGTACTCACCTACTTCTCCAACCTTCTGAAACAATGAAAAGAACCGATCATTTACAGTCATTACGGTGCGTTCGAGCGGACTAACCACGGCATATTGAATTCCGTACTCTTGAATCAATCTCCCAGCGTCAGGGGCGCCTGCGTAGATTCTTTTGATCTCACCTTCGCGCTGCACAAAATCCAGCCCGTGTGTCCAGATGTGGCCCGGGTAGCCCATCAGTGATCGCCTACCCGTAAGGAACACCGGATGATTATGTACCGGGGCGTGAATGACAAGAGAGCGCGGCTGAGTTTGTTGTTTGACTATTTCTGCAAACTCTATCCCGTCACGATCAAACACCTGGTATTTTGTGGAGCGGAGCGCGATGGCCGCAACGTCTAAACTTCCGGCAAGTGTCACACAGACAAAAAGCGCGACTGCAAGCACCCGCCGCACTCTGCCCTGATGCCACAAACGCGCCAGCAATAAAGCCACCAGTAGAACAACACCTTGATATTGTCCCAGACCCACGGTGCCATTCTTACCATGTTCGGAACTATGAAGCACAGCGTAAACGGCAAAAAAAATAGCAGGAGTCGGCGAGGGACCAGGTAGTCTTTACTACGCCAGAGTATCGCAGCAACGATTAACGGAATATACAACCCGGTGTTTTTAAACCAAAACCATACGGGAT
>JBGPNE010000141.1:0-6757 GCA_041487335.1 Pyrinomonadaceae bacterium | reverse complement strand
ATGAGGAAACCATGCTGTCCGCATTGGGGCGCAACGAGCGGGGTGAGCAGCTCGTTATTCTCGAAGGCCTGCGGCATGTGCTTCTCGTTTCGGATCGCCTTGGCGATTTGGTGGAAGAGGTTGCTGTCCAAAGCGAAATCGATCAGAGTTTGTCGCGCGAGTTGGGCCAAAGGGAGTTTATTTTCTTCACGCTCTGCGATTGGGTAAGCCATCCGCACCTATCTACGTGGTAGACGGCTCGGGACAATTCTTATCAGGGGGAAGGCGCACGCGTTGGCACGTTGGCGACCTGCACGCTACGGGACGCACATCGAGACCGGAGACTCAGCGAATAGCGGCCGCAAATGAACGCTCGATCCTCACCTGAACACTGCTAGCAGGATTTCGATGACAATCAAGGCCGTGATCGCAAGTTCCAGCGCCTGACTTTGCGCAGTTCTCACGCGGTCGTTCAATAACTGGTAGAAGTTATCGATTATCTGGAGCTTGTGGGAGATGATCCTTTCCCATTCCGGCAGGTGGACTTTACTAGCCGCGGCAGAATGAATTCGTGACAGATAAAGATCACCGATCAGTTTGAGTGAATTACCCACTCGTTCGTTCAGAAGCGTGGATTCAATGCGCAACTCGCTCAGATCCTGAATCGCGCGCCTGTGGGGTGTGCGTAGTGGAATTGGCCATGCGGCCCGCTTTTGTACCAGGCTCGCATATTCAGTGATGTGCTGATCGAGCTGCTCATCGATATAGCGCGCCTCCAGCAATTCCACATTAAGCAGTTCCAATACACTGGCGGTGTCCTCAAAGTCTGGGTCACAAATGATGGCCGCATTCCAATCAATGACCGTAAGATCGCTTTCTGAGTAGGAGATCCTCTGGCTCAACGCCTCCTCCTGCTGCTCTCGACTGAGAGTCAGCGTTTCAAAACTTAGCAACTGGGCCAGCGTTGATCGGTATTGCGTCGGCAGTACTTCCAGGTCCAACGGCGGCTCGAATTGCTCGATAATGAACAAATAATAATCTTCGACGAGGCCGGAAAGCTCGGGTCGCACAATCGCAGGGCCGATTCTCTTAGTCAGCCTCACGACTTGCTCTTTGGCTTGAGCCTCCAGATTGCGGTTGTAGAGCTGATTACTTAGTCGGGGAAGGTCCTCCAACCGCAAATTTTTGCCTTCGGCCACTAAGGGCCAGCGATAGGCAATGCTCACCGCTCCGAAGTCAAACACAGTCGCCTGCACACTGCAGGATTCAGCGAGTAAGTCTTCACTGACTTCGAGATTGAGAGTCAGAGGTGGCCGGGTGTACTGCAGATAAGTGGGCGTCTGTCTCTTGCGAGAAAGCGGCTGGACCGGCGTCGCTGAAAACAGAGTTGCAAGTTCTTCTAATGAGACCTCGTATCCGACGTCAAATGCGAACAGCGCCACCATCTGTCCTCGGACAATTCGTCCCATCTTTAGACCTTTCTGGTTGCGTTTAACCGGAGTGAACTCTCAAGCGTCTGTTGCAGCCGCTGGCAACCGGAATCGGATGGCCCGAGCCGATGCCGATTCAAGTCTCACCGGCGGACGCTACCAGAGCGTCGGCCACTTCGCCAGAAGCTTTCTCATTTGAGGACGCCGAGGATTCGGGCAACTCAGCCACGAGAGTATTTCGCAGTTGGGCGCTGAAATCTTTTGTCTCCCATTCATACCAGCGCGCGAGAGCATTGCGAAAATGCTTGGTCCGAAGTCTCACGAAGTGGCCGAGTAACCAGATGGAAGCCGCTGCGTGATCGTCCTCAGCAGCCTCTGCTCCGCTCGTTCCTCTTTGCTTTTCGGCTTGCGAAAGGTCATTACCAAAGTCGTCGATCCACAGGTCACAGTCATGGAGTTCTCCCAACGACGACTGCAGAGCCGCAACTTTCTTCGCAAAGATTGCCGCTTGCTGTCCCCAACAATGCTCGAACAGCTCAATTGCGTATCGTAGGCGTTTTGCCGCGATGCGCATCCTGTGAAGCGGCTTTATACTCAATGGGTGATAGAGACTATCGCTAAGCTTTTCGAGATCCTCCAATCGATTCAGGATCGTCATCCGAGCCAGATCGCGATAGGTGACCGGCATGCCATTTCGGGCTTCGTGTTTCGATTTTTTGCGTCCCGCTGGGGCTATGGCAGCTTCGAGCGAATCCCCAAAGCTCGAGCGCAATGCAGCCAATGTATTCGCATCCAGTGTCCGTAACAGCGCGGCCCGCTCTTCTTTTCGTTTATGGCGGCGCAGCTCGGCAAATGTATTTATGCTTGCGATAACCAGCGGGGGGGCCTTCTGCGCTAGTTTCTCGAGCGCCAGAAGTGCGACGTCCTGATCGCGCACCCGCCCCAGGGCATCTGCGACGTTCTTGATTTCGTGCAAAGATGAATTGATGTGTCGCTTTGACAGATAGGGCATGAAATCTCTCAAAGCGCTACGCAGCCGTCGGGACGCCACTCGCATGTCGTGCACGCCTTCAGGATCGCCGGAGTGAAGCGCATCATCTCTCAGCGAGCACATCTCTTCCAGCCTTAACGTAAGGACCAGCCGAATCCCGCTCGCTGCTGACGCATCACAATCAATTCCAATCTGCTTAGGCTTGGCCATTAGTGGTTAGGCTCGCTTTGTTTTCGTGCTGCGTACACTGAAATCGAGCGTACATTGGAAAGCCTGTTCCAACATGTCGCGTTCTCGCGTGGCCTCTTGTAGTTCATTTTCACACTTGAGGGCACTGAGCAACTGGATGTGCAGGGTTTTTCCCTCGCGAGTGAAACGCAGATCGCTCACTCGGCTGTCGTGGCTTCTGTCTAACGCATCTGCCACGCGGACAATGGCTCCCAGGCGGCACACGGTTTCCCGGTCGGCCATGTTCAGAACAGCAAACTCAGGGTGACGCTCTCTCGGCGGCGAGCCACGATGGTAACGCGCTATGTTGGCGATGACCGCACGTTCTGCTTCAGAGAAGCCAGTCAATTCAGAATTCTCTATCAGGTAAAGGGAATGCTTGTGATGAGATTCGTGAGCGATGTGATAACCGACATCGTGCAAAAGGGCTGCGGCGGACAGGAGCGTACGCTGATGACGCGTTAGATTCTCAGCCGGCGCCAGGCTGTCGAAGATCTTTTCGGCCAGTCGTGCGACCTGGTGCGAGTGGATCTCCTCATATCCGAAGCGCCTGCCAACCGCATGAACGCCCAACAACTTTTGGTCGGTAAAACCAGGCAGCGGCGGGCGCGACTCCGCCTCCAGTTCGCGCAAATGATCTATGATCACACCCTCGCGCAAAGCCCAGTCGGACGTTCGCAGCAGGTTTATCCGCAACGCGCGCATCGTGCCTTCAAGTATATGACCCCCGGCAATAATTATCTCGGAACGCTGGGAACTGATTCCGGGCACCGCGCTCCTCTCTGCAACCGTCATATTCGCCATGGTTGCGTTTAGCTGCAAGAGCTCACTAAACACGATTTCCGCTTCGGCCGGTTGCGCTGCCTGGTTCCTCCGTTCGGCATCACTGGTAACGCGCGAGCGAAGTGCCGCGCCGATTGCCAGAACTGTGCCTGATGTTCCTGTGGCCTGGTGCCATTTCTCGCTACGCAGCTCGCGAGCCGGTCGTTCAAATGCGGCCCGTATCTCACTTCTTAAATTGCTCATCTCTTTCGATTTTGGCGGATCAGCAAAGATGAACTTTTCAGTCATTGCCAACGCGCCGACTTTGACCGAGAAAAGCGACAGCGGGACTCGGTCACGAAATACCGAAATTTCGGTCGAGCCTCCGCCGATGTCTATGTTGATATTTGTCGCACCCCGTTTTGCGCAGCCTTGACTAGCGGCAAGCCCGATCAATCTGGCTTCTTCGATTCCGGAAAGAATCTCCACGCGGACGCCGGTCTGGCGCTCAACCTCTTTGATGAAATCGGCTGAGTTGTTTGCTTCACGGACGGAAGCGGTTGCGACGGCAATAATGAGTTCCGTGCCCCGAGCTTCCGCGATTGAACGGAAGCGCTTGATGCAGTTTGTTGCCCGTGAGATAGCCCCCGGTGCTAGATGTCCTTTGCTAAGGGTTTCGTGGCCAAGCCTGACAACGTCCTTTTCGCGGGCGAGAACGGCAAAAGAATCACTCGCCGCGGCATCGACAACAGCAAGCTTAATCGAATTGGAGCCGATGTCTATCGCTGCAAGCTTCAAGGGCCTGTCTTCTCGAGTTTTTCGTGCGTCAACCTCGCTGGCGTTTTCAGCTCAGCGACAGGCCTGATTTGAAAAGGCATCTGACGTGGGGTGCTCTCAACCGGATCTTCTTTGTCGATCACTCCGGCTATTGCCCGGCGCAGCGCTGCCCCAACCCGCCGAACTGATCTCGAAGCATCCAATACCTGAAAGCCATACTCGAGACTCATGCGGTCGAAGACCTTGAGCATCTGACTTTGATACTCGATAAAGCAATCGTAAAAGTCTTCGCCCATGCGGAGGTCCATTCCGGACTCCCAATAATCAAATCTCCGGCCCGCCGACAGCACACGCTGAACAAGTTCCTGTGGCGACTGTATCTTCAGGTAGAAAATTGCGTCTGGAACAAGCGCCATTTCATAGAGGGAGCGGATCCATACGGGATCAATGCCGCGAACTTCTGCGCGTGCAATAGCGGAATAGACGTACCGATCTGTCAAGACAATAAAACCCGCACGCAAGGCGGGCAGCATTTCGTTTTCAAGTCGATCGATAAAATCGGCTGCATAAAAGAGCTGCATCGTCAGGCGACCTAGAGTGTGCCCCTGCTTTGCCTCCTTAATGCCACGGCCGGCGAGTACAGAGCGAGTCATACCAGTATCCAGCACGGCGTGGCCACGCGACTCCAGCCACGGGCGCAACAGGGAAATATGCGTCGAACGCCACGCCGTCTGTACCTTCGATGACAATAAGCTTGCCGCTGTAGTCTTCTGTTTCTACTCCGGGTAGCGGCGTGCCGTAAAATGTCTTCTCCCTAACGATACTGTGACCACCCTTTCTTGAGGTGCTGACTGATGATATCGCGCATCTCGAGCTGTTGTCGTTCGATGGAACCGGTCGCGTCGATCACCGTCAGACCGAATTCGTCAACCATCCGGTCGTACTCCTCAAGGATTCTACCTTGAAAGATGGTAAAGCTCTCCTGCGCGTCGTCTGACCAGGCCATGTCTAACCCAGCTTCGTAATACTTCAGCGCCGGCCGGCCGGAGACGATGCGATCTATCGCCACGTCGAGCGGTGCCCGGAAAAAGAAGGCCATAGTAGGCTTGACAGCAAAGCGATAGACCTGGCGCACCCATGTGCGATCGCAACCTCGCGCCACGTCGCGGGCGAATGCGGTGTAGATGTAACGGTCCGCGAGCACAATCGCACCCGCCTTGAGAGGGGGAATGATGTCCCGCTCAGTGCGATCGGCAAAGTCTGTTGCGTGAAGGAGTGAGAACGTTCCCGGCGTAAAGAGGTGTCGTCTCTTAGCGCGTTTCGTCGTATCCTTGACTAGCGGTGACGAGTTCCACTCTGAAAAGAAAACCGGATAACCTTCGGCTTTGAGCCATTGATAGAGCAGGGTCAACTGGGTTGACTTGCCGCTTCCATCGGTACCTTCAACAACAAAGAGTTTGCCGGGGAAAATGTGATTTGCGTACGAACCCATCGTCGATATTTTAAACTCAGTATGTTACAAACATGTAATCTAAATTGTTACTTGCGAGGTCCCCCGCGCGGCAGCCGCGCTGGGGTGCTGTGATCTCTGGATTCTCCGCAGCAGTGACCTAAGCGAGCAATGAGAACTCTAATTCTCTTACGACATGCAAAATCAAGCTGGAAGGACTCCAGCTTGCAGGATTTCGATCGGCCTCTGAACAGAAGGGGCAAGGGCGCCGCCGAACTAATCGGCAGATTTATTAGAGGGCAGAAACTCAAGCCTGATCTTGTGCTTAGTTCGCCTGCCATAAGGGCTAGAGAAACTATCGACACCGTGCTGCAGTCGTCCAGACGGCCTCTTGAGGTTCGCTACGACGAGCGCATCTATGAAGCAGGTCCATTGCGCTTGCTGGAGGTCATCTCCCACGTAGAAGAGAACCTAAAAGTTGTTCTTTTGGTGGGCCACAACCCTGGATTGGAAGAGCTGCTTGAGTTCTTAACTGCGCAGTGTGAACATCTACCCACAGCGGCTCTTGCGAAAATCACGATCGAGACCGATAAGTGGAGCGAGATTGGCGAGAAAAAGGGCTGGCTCGACTGGCTCGTGAAGCCGAAAGAATTACTGGACCACTAAAGAGTTCAGATTGCATTCAGTTACCCTTCAGATTCACACGCTCGACAAAAATTCTTGTATCCGCTCAGTTAACATTCTGGTAACATGTCAATAACATTCTCGTAACGCGCTATCAATTGCTTTGCCCCGTTGAACGAGAGATAGCCTGAAGAAGCTTGCACAAGCCTTTGCCGGTCCAATCTGGGAGGGAGCTAAGTTGCCAGCCAGACCTCGATGGACACTCTTTGCCGCCATTGCCCGAGCTGGATGCCTCGTTAGTATCTTTCTGATCATCTACCCAACAGAGCTGCGAGCAAACAAGACTCAGAGCAGTGTTGTTTGCCGGGACCAGCTTTCCGCGGAGCGTCGCGATGAGCTGGCGAACAAACTGCGCAAGATCACCGGCTGGCCTGACCTCAGGTTTGATCGCAGTGGAACATTGCGTGTCGGGACCAGGGAAGCTGTTGCTGGTTCAAAGAGCGCCAGAGAGCTAGT
>JBGPNE010000140.1:0-6762 GCA_041487335.1 Pyrinomonadaceae bacterium | reverse complement strand
GTGCGGGCTGCGGACTCTCGTCAGCAAAACGAACTGCTCTCTCTACTTCTTCTCGGACGCTCTTTTCGATTCCCTCAATCGTCTGCTCATCGATTATGTGTTTCTCTTTAAGACTGTCAGAAAGCAGTTTAATGGGATCGCGCTGCTGATGCCGCTCAATCTCGGCGCGGGTGCGGTAATTACCCGGGTCCGACATCGAGTGGCCCATGAACCGGTAAGTGCGGACCTCAAGCAGTGTAGGCAAATAGTCCTTCCGGGCGCGTTCTACGGCCCGCAGCGTTGCCTCGCGCACGGCAAGTACGTCCATACCGTCGACAAACTCCGAAGCGATCTCGTAAGCGCACGCTTTCTGGGCGATGTCCTGCAACGACATCGCACGCTCCTGCGACGTTCCCATGCCATATTGATTGTTTTCGCAGATGTAAATGCACGGGAGCTTCCAGAGCTGCGCCATATTCAACGACTCATGAAATGCACCCTGGTTCACCGCCGCCTCTCCAAAAAAGCAGAGCGTGACTTGATCAGTGCCTTTATATTTCGTCGCGAAAGCCACACCTGTGGCAAGAGGAATCTGACCGCCGACGATGGCATGCCCGCCAAGAAAGTTCACGTTCTTGTCGAACATGTGCATCGAACCGCCCTTGCCGCGCGAGCAGCCCCCGGCTTTACCAAACAACTCGGCCATGACCGACTCCGGAGACATACCTTTGGCGATAGCGTGTGCATGTTCCCGATAACTGGTCAGCACGTAGTCGTCAGTCCGGACCGCGGAGATAGCGCCTACGGCGACGGCTTCCTGACCGATGTAAAGATGACAGAAGCCGCCGATCTTTCCCATGCTGTAGGCCTCTGCGGACTTCTCCTCAAAGCGGCGGATCAGAAGCATTAGGCGATACAGCTCGACGAGGGCAGCACCATCCTTACGCTCAACGCGGCTCTTTTGATCTTTTTTGGCGGTTTCGTGTTCCTCGTGGAGCTTCTTAAGATCGACAGTCTCCGGCGCCTCCTGTTCAATCACGCCGGTACTACTCTTCTCCTCCGCTCCCGCACGCGACGCCGACTCAGCGGTTTGTGTGCTCATTTCGTGCTTTGACTTGGCCAATGGTCTGATGCTTCTTGACTAAAGAACCGCCGTGAAAGCGGTTTAATAAGAATAAGCGCAATATTGTCGCGGTCTTGTGATCGACCGGGATTATACGCGACATTCCCAGCCGCGTGCAAAAGAAGGTTCGCACAGCAAAAAAGCGCACACCGCATTTGCTGGGTGTGCGCTCCGCAGAAGAAAAGTCTTTCCGATTATCTAAACATTTCGAGGGCACTCACTGGAGTGTTGGCCAGACTAACAATGGTTTTGCGACTATGTTTGTTGCCTTGCATCTTGCGGGCAGCTGCAGTCAGGAGTTCCTCGGTGGTTTCACCGTCCTCTGGGAAGCATGCCGTACCCATGCTTATGCCGAGTTCCACCGTCTTACCTGTTCGTACCGAAAACTTCTGCGACTCGACTGCGTTTCTTACTCGCTCCCCCACCGAGACAGCCATGTGGCTCGACGCCATCGGCATGATGGCCACAAACTCATCGCCGGCGTAACGAGTCAAAATATCCATTTGTCTAAGCTCTTTGCGAATCACTCCCGCGACACTCGCAAGCACGCGATCACCAACTGCGTGCCCATATTGATCGTTAATTGCCTTAAAGTCATCCACATCCATGCTAATGACGGCCAGCGACTCACGATTCATGCGTTGGCATTCGGCAATCCGCTGCTCGAGCATCATATAAAACCCACGAGCGTTTGGCAGTTCCGTCAAGGGATCGGTAAGAGCGCTTTCCTTCGTTTTTTCGAAGGTCAGTGCGTTATTGAGGGCGCTCGACGCATGCTGGCAGACTGACTCCAGCAGGCGAACGTGTTCCGTCGTATAAGAGGTGCGGCTCTTGGAATAGAGCGTCATGGCGCCAAAAGCACCGTCCTCGCGGAGCAGCGGAGATACAAGTACTCCGCGATACTCTTTCGAAACATCCTCTGGCATTCCAACCAGATCGAGTTCGGGCGAAGCATTGCACATGGACCTGGCGTTGGCGATTACCCAGCCTGTTATCCCATCGCCAATATTCATGCGGCGCAACGAGAAAAGCTCGGCATTTTCCCCGGCCACATAGATCGCGATGGCTTTGCCCGACTTGTCATCAACAATGAAGATTATGCATGTATCAAACGGAACAATAGCGCGAAGCTTATTAGAAATAAGCGTCACAGTATCGTTAAGATTCAACGAAGAGCCAATCGTTTGGGCAATCTCGTGAAGTGCAAAAACTTCCCGTTGCGCCTCGGTGATCGATCTAAATCCGGCTGAATCGTCTGGAGTGCCGAGCACATCGGATGCAAGGCCGGCATCGGGCCTCGTACTGGTCTCGTAATCGAATGAGGATGTTTCAGATGCTACTTGCTCGTGAATGTCTTCAGCTTGTATAAGCCGGTCAAATTCCTCGACGTGTTCTACAAACTTGTCGACGACGCGCGGATCGAAGGCGCTTGTGGACATACTTCTCAGCAAAGCGATTGATTCCTCACGCTTCATGCCTTTTCGATAAGGCCGATCACAACGAGTAGCATCATAGAAATCGACTACTGAGATAATTCTTGCCACTAGCGGGATCGCTTCGCCTTTTAACCCTTTCGGGTAACCCTTGCCATCCCATTTTTCGTGATGATAACGAACGATATCTTCCACCGGATAAGGGAAATTGACTCGCCTGAGAATATCGCCACCAACTGTAGGGTGGATCTTCATCTTGGCAAATTCCGCTTCCGTTAGCTTACCTGGCTTGTTAAGAATATATTCAGGCACTGCAAGTTTGCCGATATCGTGCAAAAGCGCACCGGCAAAAAGCGCTTGCATTTCCGACTCGCCTACGTTGAAGAGTCTTCCCAATTCCGATGCGTAAATCTGAGTCCGGCGAACGTGACCGTGAGTCGTCTGATCCTTGGCGTCAATAGCAATGGCCAGAGACTCGATCGTGTTCATGTGAATGGTGGCCATCTCCTCGATATGTTTTCGCTGATGGGCCTCTGAACGCCTCACCTCATCCAGCCGTTTCTCGTTGAACCGATAGAGAAGATGAACCAAACCAGTGATCAGCAATCCCACCAGAACAAATGGAATTCCCCCGCTACTGATAGCAGAATAGAGAAGCACTGCAGAAGCTGCGCCGGCGACCTGGGTCGTTAGAGTCCAGACGACACTCTCCTGAGACGGAAGCATGCCCATGCCGGTCCCGCCCGCTTCAATGCTGAGGAAGGACGCCGTTGCCAGCGTGCTGAGAGTGTACTGAAGGACTGCAAGAGCGCATAGCGGCACGAGGAAAATGTTTAGTGGCAAGCCGTGCCCGAGGCCCAGGTTGTTGCTACCAGCAAAAACATAGGCAAGCATTCCATAACAGGAAGCAGCGATGAAAGTGGAGATAACCGCCATCGCTGTGGTGAAGATCGATTCTTTCCTGCTCGAAAGACCGTAGGTCGAAACGAAACCGACAATTGCCGCAAGAAGAGTAGCAGGGCCGGCGGTATCTGAAGGCGGAACGGCGTAGAGGATGACAGCCAAGAAAACGAAAGTATCGGCTATCGATTTGCGGCTGTGGCGAACTCCATCCGTGCTGGTGACCGACACTGTGAAACGACTAGCGGCAAGCGTAAGCAGCAGCAGAACCAGCCAGAATAAGAGTCCGGCCCTGCTTAAGAAGGGCAACTTGATGGTTGAGACGAGTGCGGAGATGAGGAGAATGAGACTAATTGTGGAGATGCTGACTAAGAGAGCAGTCCCTCTCCAGTACCTTTTTTCCATCTGGTGACTTGCTCCTCCGAGAAACGTAGTGGGCTTAAACCAGACCGCTGATGAGAGTCAATTTTGCTGAGGTAAAGAACCGAACAACCGACATGTTATAGAAGGATCACTCAAGCGGGTGCCAAAATATGCTTGGCCACGTGCCAACGTTGTTTGGCACGTTCCAAATATAGCGGTTCATTGGCTTGGAGTCAACAGTTGAATCTGGGCTAACTTGCGGCCACTCAATATCGAGCAGCCCCCGGAGCAGGAAAGATGAAATGGGCTTGGCTTCAATCGGCTGATACGCCCGTTGCGGACTGCCCACAGAGCAGGGATGCAAGCCGGTGGGGATCCGTGACAGGTTCCAGGCAGACGTGATTCTCGCAAACATAGGCGGTCGGCGCGTTATTGAGCAACGGTCGGTTATGCAACAAAGGAATGAGATTCGAGGCGCCGCTCTCGTCGGGTAGAGCATGCGCGATCACTTTATTGGGCAGGTACTGCTTCCATACCTCTTTCATTAGAGACTCGGTTTGGTCGAATCTGCTGTCCCCGATGATTGCTATCTCTTTCGGCCTGGCCAGATAAAAATCGAGAGCACAGAGCGCGCGACCGAAGCCCGCAGGATAACTATGAGCGGATTCGGCCAACTGTCGTAAGATCGTAATCGCGCGTTTCGTGTAATCCCCATTGCCTGTTAGCAGGCCGAGGCGTAGCAGGACTTCAGCGGCGACAGAATTTCCTGAAGGAGTTGCGTTGTCGAAATAGTCCTTCGACCGAACGATCAGTTCTTCGTGACTCTTTCCGGTGTAGAAGAAGCCCCCATCTTCATCGTCCCAGAATTCCCCGATCATCCTATTCGCCAGGACAAGGGCCTCTTCGAACCAAATCAACTCTCCCGTCGTTTCGTAAAGAGTCAATAATCCCTCGGCGTAGAATGCATAGTCTTCCAAATATGCATTGAGTTTTGCTTGCTCGTCTTTGTAGGTCCTGAGCAACAATCCCTCGCGTCGTAGATTATCGAGCACGAATCGCGCGTTGCGCCTGGCGACCTCCGCGTAGTCTTCCCGATTAAGGATTGCCGCAGCCTCGGCAAAGCTCGCCAGCATTAGACCATTCCAAGCGGTAAGTACTTTCTCGTCTCGGCCAGGCTTCACTCGTTTTTCACGTACCTCGAAGAGCTTCTGGCGCGCGATTTCCAACTCCTTGCTGAGGTGCTCAATCCTTTCCTCCTCTGCCAGTGCCACCTCTTCGAGAGACCGAGTGACATTCAGAATATTCTTGCCCTCAAAGTTTCCTGCTTTTGTCACGTTGTAGTATGCAGAGAAGAGTGCAGCTTGACGCTCGCCGAGAATTTGGCTGATCTCATCGGCGGTCCAGACAAAGAATCTGCCTTCATGCCCTTCGGAATCTGCGTCCTGGGTTGAGTAGAAACCCCCGCGAGCATCGGTCATCTCTCGCACCACATAATCGAGAATGCCTTCCGCGACGCGGCGAGTGGATTCATCGTGTGTCAATTGGTAATAGTGGAGGTAAAGACGAGAAAGCAGCGCGTTATCGTAAAGCATCTTCTCGAAATGTGGCACCAGCCACTTCGCATCTGTCGAATAGCGGTGAAAACCGCCGCCGAGCTGATCGTAGATGCCGCCTTCAGCCATTTTGCGACAGCTTCTGTCGACGATTTCCAGCGCCTCTTCTCTGCCCGTGCGGTGATAGATGCGAAGCAGGAACTCGAGCGTCATCGCTGGTGGAAATTTCGGAGCGCCGCCGAAACCGCCATTGGCTGAGTCATAGTTGCGAACTATCCCACGATAGGCGGATTCCAGGAGATCTGGTGTCAGCATCTCCTTCGACTCGTTCGCCGCGCTCAGACGCTGCAGTTGTCCCAGAATAGCAACGGCAGTTTGAGTTACATCATCAGTTCTTTCTCGGTAAGCTTCTGCCACGCTGATCAGCACGCGAGGAAACCCCGGCATGTTGGAGCGGTCCTCAGGAGGAAAATATGTCCCGCCGTAGAATGGTACCCCTTCGGGTGTCAGAAAAACGGTCATAGGCCAGCCGCCATGATGAGTCATCATCTGCACCGCATTCATGTAGATTTGATCAAGATCCGGCCGCTCCTCGCGATCTACTTTGATGCTGACGAAGTTTTCGTTCATCAATTTTGCTATGGCTTCGTTCTCAAATGACTCATGCTCCATGACATGGCACCAGTGGCATGCGGAATAGCCGATACTCAAAAGGATAGGCTTGTTTTCGCGCTTAGCGTGCTGCAAAGCCTCTTCACACCAGGGAAACCACTCCACCGGATTATGCGCATGCTGCAGAAGATAAGGGCTCGTCTCATTGATCAGGTGGTTTGTGTGTCGATGATCTGACATTGTAAATCTCTCTACCATTGGTTTTCGGATCATTGTAGCAGAGGAGGGAGGGGAAAGACTTGTTCTTCTCTTTCAGGTGATCGATCACGCGGCGCGCGGTGATCCCATTCAGCACACTTAAGACAACGGACGTACTATTTGGCTTAGCGATTATAAGCTTGGAGCGATAAACTGGCTTCGCTGGGATCCCCAACAGTTTATCAATGATTACGAAGTAGCCGGGCTCATGAGACATCGTTATCAAACAGGGTTGACTCACATTCTCGTCCTTGTCCTGCTAGTCGGGACGGGTGTCAAGGCCCAAAGGTCAGCAGCGGCTGGAGCTGCCGAAAGTCATTATCAGAAAGGCATCGAGTTGTTGGAAAAGCAACAACTGGAATCCGCAATTGCCGAGTTGTTGGCCGCAATCAGGCTGAAGCCGAGGTTCGCAGATGCTTACAAGGCGCTGGGCATTGCGCAGGCGCGAAAACGTAATCTCAAGGGCGCCATCATAGCCTTTCGCAAAGCGATCGCGCTTGACCCCGGAATCTACGAAGCCCAGCTCGGACTGGCCTCCGTG
>JBGPNE010000139.1:0-6763 GCA_041487335.1 Pyrinomonadaceae bacterium | reverse complement strand
CTCGTCATCCACTACGAGAATTCGAGCCTGCGCTTCAGAGGATGACGGCGCCTGCTTTGCATTGCTTTCACTGGTTCGAGCTATGGCCGCTTTCCTGGTAATTGGCAGCTTGATAATGAAGCTCGTGCCTTTTCCGGCCTCTGATTCAACTTCGACGCTTCCTTCGTGGCGGCAGATGATTCCGTAGCTGACCGCAAGACCTAAGCCCATGCCAGCCTTCCCCTTGGTGGTAAAGAATGGATCAAAAATACGCGAACGAACTTCTTCGGTCATGCCTGAGCCGGTGTCGCTGATGCGTATTGCAACTTGACCATCCATCTCTGCCGCGGAGAGAGTGATCTTTCCTCCGGCCGGCATAGCGTCAACTGCATTGAAGATCATGTTGACCAGCACCTCACGAAGCTCTGACGCATCACCCATAACCAAAGCATTGGTAGTGGGGCCCAGCTCGAGGGTGATGTAGACATTCGCGGCTTCCGCCCGATTCTTCCAGCGGGGACGTGTGATCTCACTCACGTCAGACAACAATTGATCCACGGCTAACGGTTCAAAGTCATAATCGCGGCGTTGTCGCGCGAAGTCCTGGATACGCTTGACGGTCTTAGCCCCGTCCTTCGCCGTCTTGATAATGATGTCCAGACCACGCTCTACTTCCGCCGCATCGTTGCTGTGGGCCTGCAGAAGCTGCGCCCGGCCGAGAATTCCAGCGAGCGTGTTATTGAAATCGTGCGCGACACCCGAGGCCAGTTCGCCCACTGCCGACAACTTTTCGATCTGCGCGAACTTCTCGAGAATGCGCTCCTGCTCAGCAATGTAACGAGAGAGCTCTGCGACATGCCGTTCCGCCTCTTCAGCCCGTTTACGCTCGGCTCGTTCGGCCTGTTCCGCGCGCATCCGGTTTTGATCATGCCCAAAGTAGATCGCCAGGAGCACCGGCCCGCCAATCGCCATCATGGCTACGGCGCCGTATTGCACTGCGAAATAAATTAGACTCGCTGCCACACTCGTAGGCAGAAACATTGGCGCGGCGCAGAGGAAGTTCTGCTTCCAAAGGCGCAGGATGGAACTGTTGTGACGCAACGCCAGCAAGGTGGAGAGGAGGCCCCAGTTAACGCTCACCTGGATGATGCTGGCGCCCAATAGCGCCGCCGCGACGGCAGAAACGCCGTGATGACGAGCGATAGCCGCCCCGGTCCAACCATCGTGCAGTAGCGCGGTAAGAGTGAAGGAAGCTACGGCAGCGGTCAGCGACATCATGCCTGAGGAAAACAGATTGCTGGAAAGACGACGAACCTGGCGTCGGGACGAGGCGAAGGCTTCAATGCCGGCGATCAAGATCGCTGGCGCGATTCCATACCACCCAGCAATGGTCAGAACGAAAGCGTCGATAAGCGTGAAGGTTATATTTTCCTGAGCGGATTTCCAGCCTGCGGGTAAGGGGAAGGTAATCGGAAACAGAGCGACAATTATGATTAAGGGCACGACGGCGAGTAGCACCAACAGGTCCCGCAACGCGTAGCCGCCAACGGTGCCGCCGGCTGCCACGAGCCACAATACAAGACCCACGACGGTAACTGCCGCCTGGTAGCTGCGGCCCTTTCTATTCTCGTTGTTTTCCGAACTGTTTTGCATTCTGACTAAAGCCAGGGAAACCGTTCCCCTGGCAACCGGTTCCAATTAACGAAGAGGATAGAGCGGGCTGGTAATGGACAGACGCTGGACATTGGCTGGTGTGGCGGCTTCACCCTGAACCATGACCTGTTCCTCGTTAGAGCTGACCGAGGAAGGGTCAATGATGTTTGAGGCCCACGTTGCCTGATTATCAAAACTGCAACCTTTCAAACTGCCGTTCGCCAGCGTGCCATCCGCGCCGGTAAACTCACTGCCAAGAATATAACCGCTGCTCAGGATGTAACCGCTGCCAAGAATATAGCCGCTACCAAGAATGTAACCACTGCCCAGAATGTAGCCACTGCCGAGAATATAGCCACTGCCGAGAATGTAGCCGTTGGAAAACACATAGCTTCCGCTTGCCAAAATGTAACCATCGGAAGTCACAAACCCTGTATTCAGTGTCCGGCCATCAGCTAACATATAACCATTTGTGAGCAGCAGACGATCTGTGAATGCCAGGCCATCGATCCAGACGAGACCGTTGTTCAGTGGCATGTTTTCGCCGGCGATTGGGGCGGTAACACCCAGGTTCGAGTAGGTTACGTTCTTAGTGGTAATGAGATTGTCGCCGGGTTTTGCGCGGTCTGCATCCCTGCGGATCGCTTTGGCCACCGTCACTGCAGCGCTCGTGTTGAGCTCACCAGCGCCCTCCGAGATGATGCGTTCGAAAGTGGTCATCGTTCCGTTCTTGATCATGCCCTCATAGACCGGCAGCCTTTGCGCTGTACGCATCAGAACCCCTTTAACGAAGGCGGGTTTGAGCGAGGGATTGGCTTCGAGCATAAGCGCGACAGTTCCCGCAACTGCCGGAGCGGCAAAAGAAGTCCCGCTCAGGATTTGATACCAGCCAGCGGCCTGTGGTGTCTTCGTGCTCGTATTACCGCTCAACAGCGAAGAGATAAGCCCGCCCTGACCCGTCGTCGAGTATGAGTAGCTGGATGATGGCGATTTGTTTGCTGTTTCCGCTGCGCCCGTCCTGTTACCAGGAGCTACGAGATCGGGTTTGACAAGACCATCGACAAGCGTCGGCCCGCGTGATGAATAGGTCGTTACCACATCATCCGAGCGCTGGTTAGTCTGTTGCGTGTTGGTCGCTCCGACCGTGATCACTTTCGGCGAGTTAGCCGGAGAAAGTATGCCGCCGTAGATCGTGTTGCCGTAAGAGTCTTTGCCCCAGTTGCCCGCTGCCACCACGACGACGATGCCTGCGTCAACCGCTTTCCCAACCGCCTGGCAGAGCGGGTCAGTTTTATAGCTTTGTGTGATCGCGGTGCCGAGGGAGAGATTCATCACACGAATGTTGTAGGTGTTCTTGTTCTGGATGGCCCAATTGATGCCGGCGATCACATTAGAGACCGTGCCTATGCCTTGCGAGTTCAGCACGCGCACATCAATGAGGTTCGCGCCCGTGGCGACGCCGCCATACGTCGGCAAGCCCGGTTTCTTCGCAGCATCATTCTCACTTGACTGCCCTGTGCCCGCCGCGACCCCCGCCGTGTGCGTGCCATGCCCATAAGCATCATCAGTTCGACCTTCGCCACTGAAATCTATGTGCTTCTGGATGCGGTCGTAAGAGGCCAGATACTTTTGCGAAAAGAGTCCCGTGCCAAGTGTGCCCCCGCTCTGCTTCCATTGATAACCCGCAAACTCTGCGTTGTCGCAAGCCATGATGCCGCTGTCGAGGATGGCAATGCCGATTCCGTTGCCTGCACCCCCATTGGCGACTCCACTGCCGATTTGGCGGTCAATGTCTCGCGGCAGGAGCTTGCTCGCGCCGGTCGTTATCTCGACGTGGCTGGTGTTGTCCGTGCTGGTAGTATCCGTCGATTCGAGCGAGCGCACTTCCTGATCGGCAGAGATCCATGAGACCTCATCGCGTGCGGCCAGACCTTCAAGACTTTCAACGGGCACATCCGCGACGATGGCGTTCAATGCGTCTAACTGCTTGCTGACGTTTGCGCCCGCGTTTTGGAGAATGGTACGCGCCCTGTCGGCTGATGCGGCATCAGTCACATTGAAGATGACGCGCGTTCTTTCGCCGCTGCCCGCGCGGGAGTGGCGAGAGCGTGCAAGAAGGTCTTCGGTCATCTTTTTACCTGAGACTCTAGGTGCGTTCGTCTGTGCCTTACTAGCGGGCGAGAACATGCCCACCAGAGGCAAGAACAGAGAGAGCAACAATATGATAACTAGGGGCAATGATTTGCGGGTCAAAACTTAAGCTCCTTGCGTCGAAATCAATTCAAGCCGCGGGTGCGAGCGGACGCTAGATGCTAAACAAGAGACGTGCCGTATTGCCCGGGGCGTCATAACCCTTTGCTAGTTAACAGTTAAGCCTCGGTATTGGAGAGGTGAGGGGAATTGGATGCCGTCGATCCTGTCTGTTTGACTGGACGTTTGAGTGAGAACAGTCAGATTGATGAAAGAGTTAAGAAGAGCTAGTCGAATGCGTTTACTTCACATTTGCTTCAAATGTTGGACCGCACACTTCCCCCGTCTCCCATCACCTGCCTTTCGGCGTTAGGGCCAGGTTACTAAACAGGAACGAGTAAATGTCCGCGGTCTGTTCGAGCTGCTTCGTCGTACTGCTCGCGCCGTGACCTGACTTCGTGTCGATGCGAATCAGAATTGGAGCATCTCCTGCCTGCGCCGCCTGCAGCGCCGCGGCATATTTAAAGGAGTGAGCGGGTACGACACGATCGTCGTGATCCGCCGTGGTAATCAGCGTAGCTGGATACTTCACACCGGTGTGAATATTGTGCACAGGCGAGTAAGCGTAGAGGGCCTTAAACTCTGCTTCGTTATCACTCGAGCCATAATCGGCGATCCAGTTCCAGCCGATGGTGAACTTGTGAAACCGGAGCATATCCATCACACCCGCCTGCTGAATCACGACCTTGAACAGCTCGGGACGCTGGTTGGCCACGGCGCCCACCAGCAGCCCGCCATTTGAAACCCCGTGGATGGCGAGCCTGTTCGGCGAAGTGTAGTTGTTCGCGATCAAGTATTCCGCCGCCGCGATGAAGTCGTCGAAGACGTTCTGCTTTCTTAGCTTGGTCCCGGCCTCATGCCACTTCTCGCCATACTCGCCGCCGCCGCGCATGTTCGCCGAAGCGTAAACAAATCCCTGCTCGAGTAAAGCTAGTCGCAGAGAGCTAAATGATGGCGACGTGGTGATGCTAAAGCCGCCATAGCCGTAAAGCAGCGTCGGATTATTTCCGTCGAGCTTCAGGCCACGCTTGTGCACTAGAAACATGGGCACGCGCGTAGTGTCTTTGCTCGTGTAGAACACCTGTTCAGTCTCATAGTCTGTTGGCTTGAAACCGGGGATTTCAGGCTCGCGGAACAACGAGGACTTCTTTGTCGCGATGTCATACTTGTAGATCGTCGGCGGAAAGTTAAATGAGGTGAACGTGTAGAAGACAAACTTGTCATCCGATTTGCCGCCAAACCCCCCGGCCGCACCCAACCCGGGCAGCTTGATTTCGTTCTCCAACTTTCCGTCGAGACTGTAGACATAAGCACGCGATGCGACGTCTTTCAGGTAAGTGACGAAGAGTTTTCCGCCCGCCGTTCTCACATTATCAAGTGGCTCAGGCTTTTCGGGTATCACGTCCTTCCAGTTTTTCTCGTCCGGGTTCTTCGAATCGACAAGAACGACTTTGCCATTCGGCGCGTTTCTGTCTGTGTACATCAGAAACTTATCGCTCACGTTGTCCAACACGGTAAAGCTGTCATCACCGATTTCCGCAACGATGGGCGCGAACGCTTTGTCGCCTTTCGCGGCGTCGCGGAAGTAAACCGCGTTCCCTTTCTTGCCTTTACCGCGTTCGGAAACCTCGAGAATTGCGAACCGCTCATCGTCGGTAGTACTGACAGTATGAAACCGCTGCGGGTTTGCTTTGTCTTCATACACCAGCTCGTCCTCCGTCTGCGACGTGCCCACCTTGTGGTAGTAAACCTGATGGTTCTCGTTCTTCGAGGTGAGTTCCTTGCCCTTCTCGGGGGCAGGATAGCGGCTGTAATAAAACCCGTCGCCAGCCCATGCTACCCCGGAGACTTTGACCCACTGCAAATTGTCAGTGAGCGTTTGCTTCGACGCCACGTCCATCACGAAAAGGTCTTCCCAGTCAGAGCCGCCTTTCGAGATACCGTAGCCCAGGTGCTTTCCGTCCTTCGAGAGCGAGAAAGCTACTAGACGCGACGTGCCGTCCGCGGAAAGTCTGTTGGGGTCGATCAAAACCTCCGGCGTTCCCTGCAAACCTTTCTGAACGTAGTAGACGCTCTGATTCTGCAAACCATCATTCTTCGTGAAGAAGAAGTAGTCACCTCTGCGCAAGGGCGCAGAATACCGGGGATAATTCAAGAGCTTCTCCAGGCGCTCTCTGAGCTGCTGGCGATAAGGAATCTTCTCGAGATAGGCAAAGGTGACCTTATTCTCTGCTTCGACCCATTGGGCCGTCTCAGCCGAGCTTTCATCTTCGAGCCAGCGATAAGGATCCGGGACCTTCACCCCAAAGTAATCATCGACCTGAGCGACTTTCTTGGCCTCTGGATACGTGAGCTTCGACGGGGCAGTCTTCGCCGCGCCGGAAGCGTTACTGTTAGACGACGGACTGGCTGCGGACGCAGCAGGCTTCTGCCCGTTCTGCGCCCCCGCGAACGGCGCGAGCGCAATTGACGCAATCGCCAGCGCCGCGATCGCCAGCGACACACTCCCAAGCAGAGCGCACAAGCAAGGTTTTCGCTGAGAACTGAAAACCGATAGGGCAGTCTTTTTCATGGCTTATCTCCGAAAGACGAGTTCCTTGTTGCGGCGTACTTTACTCACCTTCAATCTAAGTTCAAAGCTCATTTCGGTAGCTCCGGTTGCTAGATTCGCCAGACTGATCTGAATTACACTCACCTCGGGTTTCGCAGTTCAACCCGCTGCGGAGCAGCCGAAAGAAGGTAGCCAGGTGCCAGCGGCCGAAGGTCGCGCAGCGCCTGGAACAGATCCCTCACCGTTCACGCACCCTGAAGGGGTGCGCAGAACCTCAAACTCACGGAGGTAATCCTCATGCCCTCAACTCACCTTAGCCTTCACTATCAT
>JBGPNE010000138.1:0-6769 GCA_041487335.1 Pyrinomonadaceae bacterium | reverse complement strand
GAACATAGTGCTCCCGCAAATGAGCCGAGAGGAACTGCAGGAGTCCTTCAGTTGGCACGCAGAGGAACACATTCCTTTCGATATTGCGGACGTGAACCTTGACTACCAGGTCACAGGTAACTCATCAGACGCGCTTCATGTTCTGATGGCGGCGTGCAAAAGCGACAAGATCGCCAATGTCAGGCAAGCGATTCAACTGTCGGGTAAGCAGCCGGTCGTAATCGACGTTGACGCATTTGCGCTACAAAATTGCTATGAACTCAATTATCAGCCGAAGCCTGGCGATGTGGTTGCGCTGCTGAATATCGGCGCTTCAACGATGAATATCAACATCCTCAATGGCACGCGATCAGTTTTCGCGCGGGATGCTTCCGTCGGCGGCAGCCAGTACACAAGCTTGTTGCAGAAAGAGTTGGGTCTCACGTTTGAACAGGCAGAAGCTGTGAAGCGCGGCTATCCGCTTCCCGAAGGCGTCGAATCTCGCCCCATCCAACCTATTATCGAAACGGTTTCCGACATTCTGGCATTGGAGGTTCGGAAGACTATGGACTTCTACCGGGCGACTGCTGAAGAGGGAGACGCAGCCATCAAGAGGATTCTGGTTTCTGGTGGTGGTTCGAAGCTACCGGGACTCACGCAGTATCTCGCCAAGCGATTCGAGATGCCGGTTGAGGTGTTTGATCCGTTCCGCCAGGTGCAAGTGGATGCGAGAAAGTTCGATCCGGAGTACATGCGAGAGATCGTTCCGGAGATGGCTGTTGCTGTCGGTCTCGCCTTGAGAGGAGTTGATGAGGGATGATTAAGATTAATTTACTCGAGTCTGTCACGGACCAGCCCACCGGGGTTGCCATGGTCGAAGATAAGATGGCGAACCCGCGAATGCAGACGCTGCTGCTGGCTCTCACTGTGTTCGGTCTGCTGGTGCTGGGGTCTGGCTACGACTATGTTAGCTCGAGGTCAGCGCACGAAGCTGCGCAGCACGAAGTAGAGAACCAGCGACGCATTAACCAACAGATGCTTGCCGTCAACCGAGAGCAAGCTGAACTTGAGAAAAAGACCCAGGATATCCAGGGACGCATCGACGCGATCAAGAAGTTACGCGAGTCACAACAGGGACCAGGTTCCGTGCTTCGTGAAATCAAAGCGCGTTTCGATGGCGTGCCCGGCCTCTACCTGAAGAGTATTGAACAGAAGGATGGCGAGCTAACGATCAAGGGCGAGTCTCCGAATGAGTTTTCTGTTACTCGCTTCGGGCAGAGCATGGAGTTCTCCTCAGGTCTGTTTACGAACCTCAATATCGAGACTCAACGAGAGCTCGCTCAGGTGCCGGCAACCACTGTTAGCGATCCGACTCCGGTGGATCCAAATGCAGCGAAGCCCGAGGTCGTGAGCTTCACGGTGAAGTGCAATTACGCTACGACGAAGCCTCAGTCTCAACCAGCGGCAAACTCAACTGCGAATCAAGTCGCGATGAAGAAGTAAAGATTCCGCCTGACCGCGACAAATCTGAGCCACCCCGCCAACTAAAATTCGGGGAAGGGAATGAAAAGAGATGATATTAGGCAAGCTTTCTAAAATGCCCTTGTACCTGCGACTGATCATGTTCGTGCTGGTTGCCGCGGTCCTATACGCCGGCTTCCGGTATCTCGTGACCAGCAGCACTCGCAACGAGACAAAGGAGCTGAGTAAAGAGATCGCTGAACTCCGAGCTCGAAACGCGCTGGCCCAGGTTGCTTCACAGCGACTCAATGAATTTCGAGCACTTTACAAGGCCAGGCAGGAAGAGTATGAGGAGCTAAAGGCCCTGCTGCCGGAGCAGCGCGAGCTGACGATGGTGCTACAAGGAATCCAGGATCGAGCACGCAACAACGGACTTGTTCTGAAAAAATTCACTCCCGCCAAGGACGATCTCCAGCAGGAAAACTATAGCGGTAAGAAAATCGAGGTAAATGTGACGAGTTCATTTGCTTCCCTGCGGGCTTTCTTTGAACAACTCGCTCACTATCAGCGGATCGTCTCAATCACCAACTTTGAGCTCCATCAATCCGAAAAGCAATCGCCGACGACGACAGTGGAGGCGAAATTTGATCTGACAGCTTACTTCGTGTCTGCTGAACGACTCCAGAAGCCGGCGAGTCCGCAAGCAGCAGGTTCGGGCGGCCAGGCTTCTGCACCCGCGGTGCCCCAGCCTGCAAAATAATCTGACCGTGCGAGTATCACTAAAAGCTCTCAAGGAAAGTAATCATGACCTACACAAGCATAACTAGACACGGATTTGCTGGTCTTGTCATCGCCTCCGTCTTCGCTATCAACGGAGCAATCGTAAGCGCGCAGGCGCAGGATAGCGATACCAAGGCGCCGTTAATGAAACCTGCAAGCGATGGAGGCCGCGATCCCTTTAGAAAATACCAGCCGCCACGCGTGGCCCCCAAGAAGAGCAACGGCCAGGTGATGCCGCCTTCAATTCAGGAGCGAATTGCTCAATACAAGGCTCAGAAATTAGCTGCCATGAATGCTCGCATGCCGGCGCCGAAGCCGACGACGGCTTTGCTCCTCAGTGAAATGCAGATCGTCGGTATCTCACGCACTCCTAGAGGCTATGCGGCGATTGTAGAAGCAACGCCTATCAAGCTGTCTTACGTGATCTATCCTGGCGAGCGATTCTATGACGGCCAGTTAGTGGCCATCGATGACAATCGCCTGGTTTTCCGTCGCGAGACGGTTTTCACCGATGGACGACGTGAGCGTTCAGTGGAAATGAAAGCTTTGCGACAGCCAACTTCCGCCGATGCAATGACCGCGGTGAAAGCGCCGTCCGCCGATCCGCCAGTTGCTGAACCCGAAAAGCAAAAAGCATCAGCGGCGGACAAGCCCTGACCAATTTCCTGGTTTCGAAACAGGTGGTCCAAAGCCATCGAATCCGAAACCATTTCGCGCGTGTAGTTGGCTCTCTGGACCGTCGTCTTGGAGCGCCAGGTTGCGCAGTTTGACAATCAACCCCCGGATGATGCCGCTTGTGCGGCGCGCGCTTCAATTGCCAACCGCAAAAGAGCGAGCGCGTGGCGGTTGCGTCCAGCAATTCCCTTAAGGAGGGAAAGATGCCTTATCAGTCTCCAATTTCCGCAGCCATAGAAAGGACCACGCTCGTCCTGTTTTTTCTATGCCTGTTTGGCGCCAATGCCCTGGGTGTAACAAAAGTTCCCCCTGTCGCCGCTGTTACAGGCGCGACTACTTTCCGGCTATCGAACGTCATGACGATCTCCGGAAATTCTAACCAGCAAGCTGCTTCAGCACCACAGCAGAAGCCCTCGCCTTCGCCGACTCCAACACCAGTCGTAGCAATTTCCCCGGCAACGGATAAGATGGCGCAGTCCGAACAGGGAAGGCAGTATGGACAGCCCGGCTTTGTTGGAGAACCGATCAATCTGAACGTCGTCAACGCGGACATTCGCGACATACTCAACTACATCACCGAGCAGTATGGCGTAAACTTCGTCATGGACTCTTCAGTAACTGCCGTTCCCGTGACAGTCAACGTGCAGGACGTGCCCTGGAACGTTGCGCTGGATGCAGTTCTTAAGGCCAATCGCCTGGGCATCGAAGCAAGCGGCAACATCCTGCGCGTAGCGACGACGGAAGTGCTCGCCAAAGAGGCCGCAACGCAGAGAATCATTAACGACTCGCGTCTTGACGCTTCGCCGCTGGTCACAGAATTCATTCGCCTCAATTACTCGCGCGCATCGGGAACGCTCGCGCAAGCCGCAGGTTCTACCGGGGCATTCTCGGGTGGCTCCACGAATCTTAGTTTCAGCGGTGGCGCCGGCGGAGACGCCACGGGCGGAAGCGGCGATCAGGGTCTGTTGCCGATCATATCGCGCAGACTATCTCGTCGTGGCTCAATCGAGGTAGATGGACGGAGCAACACGCTCATTATCACGGATGTTAAGGAGAACATTGAAGCGATTCGCCAACTGGTTGCGATTCTCGATCAGCCAGAGCCTCAGGTGGAGATCGAAACGCGCATTGTGATCGCTCAACGCAACTTCAGCCGCGATCTTGGCGCCCAGCTTTCCGCCGGCGTTATGAACCTCGGACATGGTGGTCTGGGTAGCATTTCAACTTTGCCTGCGAAGGGCACAGGCGGGAGCACCGATCTCAAGAGCGGAACGAATCCCTTCGGTGTGTTCGGCGGAGTGGCCGGGACCAACCAGCCTGCACCATCACTTGCTGCCACGGCAGCGAGCACCGTTATTGGCTTGACGACCGGGATCTTCGGAACGGCGCAGATCACCGCACTGATCACTCTCGCGGAAAACAAAGGGCAGGCCAAAACAGTTGCCACGCCGCGAGTGACTGTTTTGAACAACCGTCCGGCACAAATAGAGAGTGGTTCTCAAATTCCCGTGCAGACTACGCAAGCCGCGAGCGGAACGGCAGTTGTGACCACAACTTTCGTTTCAGTGCCGCTGCGACTCTCTATCACCCCTCAGATCACAGATGCTGGCACCGTCATTCTGCGCGTTACGATTGAGAACAACACAATCACCACAGGCATAGCCGTTGGCGGCGTACCAGGCATCGACACGCAACGCATGCAGTCTGAAGTGCTCGTTCCAGATGGCGGCACGACTGTCATGGGCGGTGTTTTGGCCGACACAGAAGGCGAGACTCAACAACGCACGCCCGGTCTAGCCTCGATACCAGTACTCGGCAATCTCTTCAAGCGCAAGCTGGTAACCCGTTCTAATAGCGAAATCCTGTTCTTCATAACACCGCATATCTATCGTCCCGATTATCAAGGCCGTCCGGTTGCGGGTGGGACCAGCACTGGACCACGGGTCACAACCATCTCGCAGCCTGTTCCTTTGGGCAATCCCCAAAGCAACACGCCAACCCCAACACAGTTGCAGCAGCAGCAGCAGCAGACTGCTCCGCAAACAACGCCACAACTCTTGAGCGCTCCGGCGCCAAATGCGCCACCTGCGTCAAGTCCGAGCGCCCGGCCCGGTACTCTGGGTGGCACACGGCCGTAAGGGAGGTTCTGCGATGTTCAAGGAGATGCTCCAAATCATCATTGAGCACACCGAGGGAAGTCTCGGTGCGCTCATCATGGGAACTGACGGCATTGCCGTGGAAAAGGTTTTCGGGGAGGCCGGCAAAGACGCAAATCTCGACGTGGCAGCGGCTGAATTTACGTCCCTTGTTCGTAATGCCCAACGAGCAGGGAACGATACCGGACTCGGGGATCTTCGAGAACTGGTCATTTCGCTCGACCAGACGGTAGTTGTGATGCGATTGCTTAGCCGTGAATACTTCGTCGTGCTTGCACTTAGTCCTGAAGGCAATCTGGGCCGGGGACGTTTTGAGCTGCGTAAGGCAGAACTTCAATTAGCAAAAGAGTTTACCTTGTAGACTCACCGCTTTCGCGCTTCAGAGGCCTTTGGCCGCTTCTTTTTTCGGAGGCGGCCTTTTCTCTTGGAAACGAAGGTGATGTTTTAGGGCACCTTGACGTAAGGCATTCCGCGCAGGATGATTCTTTGACGACGGGCGACTCGGCGAGAATTTACTTGCGGATTAAAGACAGTGCGCGGGTTGGGAATCATGGCTGAGAGAAAAGCTGCTTCGTTAGCGTTCAGAGCAGCGGCCGGTTTGTTAAAGTAATGTCGTGACGCTGCTTCGGCCCCGTAAATTCCGTCACCCCATTCGATCACGTTCAAATACAGTTCGAGAATCCGGCGCTTCGAAAGCAGTCGCTCGAGGAAGACTGTGATTACGGCTTCCTCTCCTTTGCGAATAAAGGATCGCTCGGACGACAGATAAAGATTCTTGGCCAGTTGCTGAGTGATAGTTGAAGCACCTCGCTTGAAGTCGGGAAAATTGGGAAGCCAGTCATCGTCTTCTCCTTCCTTTTTTGCCTCCCTCGCAACCTCACGCTGCGCCTGGTCCCAGGCTCTTTGGATTGCCTGGTAATCGAAGCCGTGATGCGACACGAAATTGGTATCCTCGCCCGCTATGACTGCGCGCTGCAGATGTGGAGAGATGCGATCGAGCAGCACCCAAATCTGTTCGCGCCTCGGCTGCTGTCCGCGTGATTCAGCCTCCTTTGCTCTCGTGTCTATTAAGGAAGTGGTCCCAGGGTCTTGTGAACGCAAGCGCGCCACACGCGTCAGCATGATGACCTGATAACCCAGGAAGCCAACGAAGATACCGAGAACCACCAGGAAGAATACCCGGATCATTTTTCGCACCGTACGCTTTCGTTTCCTCATCGTCCTCGATCAAGCTCCCACACGGTAAACACCCTCACTCACGGGTTCTTCCTGATTTCCGAAGATCTTTTTGACAATGATGGTACCACCTGCCGCGTAGAATGATCGTCTAGAAGCCTGTCGCGGACCAGCTCAAATTTTCGGATGGGAAAGACGTGCCCCTCGCCGATGTCGGCGTAGTAACGAGGTGTATAAAAGACTCGCATGCGGCAATTATTGGGATGATACCGCGATTATTGGCGGTGAAGAAGTCGCAGCGATCAGCGCAGCCATTGCCTAAGCTGAACCCAATTGCCTGCCTGGAGGTGAACTCGCGAGATTTTCACACGGGTCTACTAACTTCGCCCGGGTTTGAACCCGTTGCCTGGTAGTCGGTCAGTTTAGAGTTCGAGCTTTAGCTTGTCCTCCCTAATGCGCAACCTAAAGGTTGAACTCTGAACTCTCGCCGCCAAAATGAGCCACTACCCGTTCCTGGTAGTGGCTCACTTTGATATTACGAG
>JBGPNE010000137.1:0-6792 GCA_041487335.1 Pyrinomonadaceae bacterium | reverse complement strand
TTGCGGATGTTGGATACGAACATAACCGTTATCAAGCCATCATCTCTGAAGCCCGCGGTCAGGTTAGTGTCAGACTTCAGAATGTCGAGGCAGGAAGTCCGCTTTACAACCTCGAAAAGCGCATTGATCTGGCGCCTGAAACCGGACATCTTTCCGTCACCTACACTGTACCCAAAGAGTTATGGCGAGTAAGTACCGAAATCTGTCTGTCGCCTGACTATCACAGGTTATTGAAGTATGGCAAGAAGGGCCTGGCGCTTTTCAATGGACCAGCCTGGAGAGGATGGAGTAATGGGTCGGTACGCACATGGCTCCGCATAGATCCCGAGGAATCGACAATCTGGGACAAACCCTACCAAAGCGAATGCGGTCACGGGCTGAACCTCCGTGTTACATCATTCTCCAAAGAGTTTCATCTCGAATTGGGCATAGGGACGCCGCCTCAGCCATCTGGTGAACAGAAATTACGCGGGAGAGAGCAATTCGGGATTAGAAATCTGGCTTCGCCTGCACTGAGAGCGCCTCAAGAATCACTGAAAATGCTCAACACTGCTAGCAAGGAACCGGTTAACGGCCATGGCTTGCATAGTAACAACGGAAAGAATGGCAACGGTAAGAGCAATGGCAATAAGGTGGCTTCGCCTGCACTGCGAACGCCTCAAGAACCACTGATGGTAGTCACCATTAAGAGCGAAGAACCGGTTAATGGCCACGGCCTGCATGGTAACAACGGAGCCAATGGCAACGGTAAGAGTAATGGCAATGGCAATGGCACGAGTAAGGACCAAGTTATTCGGTCTCAAGAGCATACTGATCAGATTCTGCAAGTTACCAGTCCACATTTCATGCGTAGATTTCTAAACAGTAATCTACCGGCAATGCAAATGCAGTGGTTCGACGTCGCCGCATGTCGCGTTCGCATGCTGAAACCCCACCACGACAAACTGACGATCGAATACAACTTGCAATGCCGCAATGGCAAAAAGGGCAACGTCTTTGTTCATGACCTGGTAGGCACCTGGCGCCGGGACAGTCGTAACTCTGACATGAACAACTTGTACAACCAGCTCTGGCATGACGGGTTTTGCAAACCACACGGTCTGAATATCCCGCAGCCATTGGGTTACTGGAACAAACTTCACTTACGACTCAGAGAAAGAGCTTCAGGAAAGCTGCTTAAAGACTGGATTAATTACACCGATGCAGACTGGACTGCTCCGATGCGCAGAGTCGGCGCCTGGCTGGCAAAGTTGCATAACTCAAACCTAAAGGTCAGCCGCAGATTTAATATCGAAAATGAAACACGAATACTGCACGGTTGGCTGGAAGATCTGATGGATTCGGACTGTCTCTGGATAGCACATGAGAAAGAGAGGATAGCGGAAGTCATGGAAGAGCTAATCTCTCGCACGGGCAAGATAGAGCTCAACAACGTCTGCTTAACTCATGGCGACTTCCATCCGGAAAATATTTTCGTACGAGGCAATTCGATCACGGTTATTGATTTTGAGCAGAGCACCATAGGAGACCCTGCATCTGATCTGGGTTATCTCCTCGGCGAAATGGACGTCCAGTCCGACAGGTACTGGCATCGCCGCGGGCGCCTCAGCCCTCTTGATATTGAGCGAACAGCAGAAGCCATGCTTGACGAGTACTTCAACAAGCGACCCAGTGAGGCGCTGGAGATGATCCCCCTCTACTGTGCGCGGACCTACCTGAAGCACCTGATTCATACGGTGCGCATGAAGGGAAGCGAAGACTCACAGAGTGTGACACTGTGGCTTGATAAAGCCGAGTCCTGTTTGAAGGAGTTTCGGCCTACGCTGTCTCGGAGTCTTAGAGAGGCTCAAAGATCAGCATCGTTCCCAGCGGTTGGCTGAGGACGGCTCTGGGATGCTTTCACAGCAGTTGAACCTTCCCTGGCAGCGGTGAATCAGCCGCAGTCATGCAAGGCAATCGCATTCCCATCCATGATTGGCAGATTATTTAAGGAGAGACGGAGCTTGATATGGCATCACAAAGACTACTTTCACAACAAACAGCAGCACGAGATGAGCTAGCGCAGCGCATCGAGCAAGTAAGCCGCCCGGAATTCATTAAGCGCTACGTCATAAGTACCCTTCCAGAATACAAAGATCGCGGTTCTTCTGCGGAAGACTGCCGCATCTCAATTGTACAGAACGATGGCACGGGGGCGGCCACTATTCAGTACGACCTTGATGACTCAACGAGGGTGTTTGCAAAACTCTATGCGAGCGACGGCACAGGCGCCGCGCATGGTGCCCACTCTTTTGAGGTACTGAGCGCGCTTTGGAGCGATGGTTGTGGTAGGGACAGCCGCTACCGAGTTTCGGAGCCGCTCGGTTTTTATCCCGAGTTCAACATGCTGTTGATTCGGGGCGCAGACGGCGCACTCGTCGCCGCCGCCGAGAGCGATGAGGAGTTGGCTCAAGGCTCGCGCGAAGCTGCACGCTGGATTGCTCAAATGCACAAGTCTGCAGTGCGCGTGGGGGAAACACGTTACCCCTGGGAGTGCTATCACAAGCTAATGCACCGGCTGGCCAAAGCTGCCGCCAGTAACCCGGAAAAGGTTGATGATCTGATTGAGATGGCTGACCGGTTTGAAGAGTTGGCACGCAATGTCAAACCTCATTTTGTTCAGGCACACGGTCAGTATCGACATATACACGTGTTCGTGGGCGATGAGAGCGTCACGGTCATCGATCTTGACCGCAGTCGTCCCTCTGACCCGGCGCAGGATCTCGGCGAATACATTCATCGCATGAGAACGAAGCGGTACAAGGCTAGCGGTGGTGAGAGCCGAGCCGAGGAGGCGACCGAGGCCTTTTTGGAAGAGTATGGAGCAAAGCTTCCTGGCAATCTCATTAACCTGCCGTATTACTGGGGCTACCACAATCTCGTTTCTTTGTGGCGCTACATGAAATCTGCGACGCCACAAGATCCGAAGTGGGACGAGATGATTGAGTTCTACCAGTCGGAGTTTGAGCGCGCGGCCTCTTTTCGTTGGTCAGAGTAGGAGAATAAACACATGTCAGCCAGAGCTTTAGACAGAGCCGAGAAGAAGGATCTGCTCATGCGGAGGGCGGCGAAATTTCTAGACCGCTCCTTCGTTGCGAAACAGATTATTCCGCTTGTACCGGAAGCTTCTCACGAATCGGGCCAGCCTACGTGGTTGAGTTCTGTTGTGCGAGCAAAAGGGACCGGCCGCATTACCCTGCGCTACGACTTCAACAACAAGTCAACAATCTATGCCAAAGTCTACACAGATGCTTTAGGTCTGCAAAGCTACACTTCGCTGCAGACCATGTGGCTGGACGGCTTTGGCAGGACCGCGGCCCTTCGGGTGCCTGAACCGTTAGGCTTTATCCCCGACGAGAATTTCCTGCTTATGCGTCGGGCCGAAGGTATCCCAATGGCCCAGCTGTTGTTTGATGGGGCAACGAACGAAACCATCTTTAAAGCTGCCCGAGCAGCGGCCCAATGGTTGGCCCAACTGCATGCGTCCGAAATGCCTTCGATACAGGTCGAGCCGGCCTGCGAAAGAATCAAGCTGTTCAAACTAGGGGATATGATGGCAAAGGCAGCAGCTGCGTATCCCGAACAACAGTTTCTGCTTCTCGATCTGCTGCAAAAGATTCGTTTGCTGGCTCCCCGTGAGAGTTCAACGGTACTCACTCCCACTCACGGTCAATACACGCCTTCAAATATTTACTTGCATGGAGACGACGCATCCGTCATAGACCTGGACCGCATCTGCTTGTCGGATCCGGCGAAGGATGTGGCGATGTTTGTTCACCGGGTCAGAAGCTTGTTGTTCAAGGACGCGGATGACACCCCCAAAGCCGAACGCATCGTTCGCGAATTCCTCGAGGAGTACAGAAAGCTGGCTCCCCGGAATCTCAACAATCTTCCTTACTACACGGCGCTCTACGCGCTGAAGGGATTTGCCAAGATCGCCAAGGATCGCGGGCCCAACGATCCGCTGAGAAGGCCCATGGAGTTCTTTTACTTATCCACGCTCGAAGGTTCTTTCAAAAGTGGTGAAAGACCCCCTAGTGTTGTGCAAGCGGAGAGCAACTTAAGCGGTGGTACCAGTAAGGAAGAGCTTGGAAGATGGGCTTGTACCTTCAAGGACTCTGATTTTATAGGCAAGTTCGTCTATCCGACGGTTGACAGCGGACAATCCGGTGCGGGAGCCGGCATAGCGTGTGAAACTACCGTCGTGCAAAACACAGGAACAGGCAGACTCACGCTTCGTTACGATTTCGAGTCAGGCCAGACGCTGTACGCAAAGCTTTACACGGATGAGCTTGGTGCTCATAGCTATCAGATAATGAAAGAACTGTGGAACGATGGCTTCAACCGCAGCTCGCGTTTTCAAGTTCCGGAACCATTAGCCTTTCTGCCGGAACACAATTTTGTACTGATGCGCGGAGTCTCAGGCCATCCGCTGGCCGGAGCCCTCAATGGCGAAGGCCCACTTGATCTGATTGAAGGATCTCGCGACGCGGCCCGTTGGCTGGCCGCCTTCCATCGGTCCTCGATCAGAGTGGGGGAGCAAGAGGCGGATTGGGATTCACTCAAGATTTTCCGAGTCTGCGTCAGGTTAATAAAGGCTGCCGCCTCAAGACCTGAAGATCGCGACGCCCTGCTTGATTTCATGCATTCGCTCAAGGCTCGAGTCAGGGAGTTTCCGGCCCGGGGGCCAGTTTCACTGACTCATGGACGCTATCACCACGAGCATGTCTTTATCCATGGAGACGAGGTGGCAGTGATAGATCTGGACCGTTGCCGGCCAACGAACCCGGCAAAGGATGTCGCTGAATTCGTGCGCGTGCTGCGTATGAGTGCCTTTAGATCGCATCCCGATATGAAGCGGGCTGACGAGGCTACAGACGCATTCCTCGATGAGTATCTGGCTCAGGTCCCTGAAGCTGCTGCCAGCCTGTCTTATTACTGGTCAGCGTTCCTTTGGCTCAGTCTCTTCGGATTTATGAAGAAACTTGGTGTTGAAGATCCGCGCCGGCCCCTTTTAATGGACTTCCATCTCAGCGAGATGGAACGAGCAATGAGGATCAAATCGTGACTATTGGTGGATCAAACGATGCCAAAAAGGATGCCACGCCGCAAAAAGCACGCCCCGGTACCTTCCGGAGGTTGTTGGCTTACACGCGGGTTGCGTGGCATCTATTGCTGGCACTCTTTTCGTGCATCATTATCAAGTCGCTGCTCGAATTGGCAGTGCCCTGGGTCATGGGATTCATGCTTTTCGATGGCGTGATTGCCAAGAAGAACTTGAGCGCGCTCCCGCGGGTCATCGCCGTATTATCAGCAATATTCATAGCGCAGAAGGTATTCTCCTTTTTGCAGGAATATCTGGACGAACTTACCAACCAGAAGGTCGTTCACCGGCTTCGCTGCGACCTTTATGAGCATATCGAAAGATTGCCTCTCAGATTTTTTGATCGGCACCGTACTGGAGACTTACAAGCACGTATCACAGGAGATGTGGATACTGCCGATGGCCTGCTGAAAACTCTCGTTGAGGATCTGGCAAGTCAAGTGGTTATGCTAATCGGCACCATTTCATTTCTCATCGCTGTCAACCCCAGGCTTACGGCCTTTGTTCTGCCGACCTTACCAGCCCTCGCTCTTTCGGTCTTTTTCTTCAAGCGCACCATCAAGAAAGTTGCGCGCCAGCTTCGCGATATGATTGGTGAGCTCGCGAGTTTGGCAGGCGAAACCATCAGCGGTGTCCGCGTCCTCAAAGCCTTTGGCGGAGAGGAATTTGAAGCCGAGCGATTTGCATCGAAGTCGGTCGAGTTATTGCGAGCCCGCGTCGGCATCGCGAAACTGCAGTCCATCTATTCATCGACGGTTGACGTGTGGGTCTTCATCGGTACCATGATCGTCTTAGTCACCGCGAGTCCGCGTGTTCTGGCAGGCACTTTTACTGTTGGTGCTCTCGTCGCCTACCTCAGCTATCTGAATAAACTCTATGGTCCTGCCAAAGCCCTGAGCAAGATCAATGTTTCAATTCAGAAGATATTGGCTGCTGGAGACCGCATCTTTGAAGTGATGGATGTTGCTTCAGAGGTAGAGCTCGACGAAGAGGCCAATGGCAACTCAACGGCGCCCAGAAGCAAGAAATACATTGTGGCGCCGAAGCAGCGGACCCGCAAGAACTTATTTACTTCTCTAGGCTTGGTGGAGACCAGAGTTTCGCCCGCGAATCTTAACATTCCGAACGGTGGGGCACAGAAAACGTTAAGGGGCGCAGTGCGCTTTGAGAACGTTAACTTCGAATACGATGAAAACCAGCGGGTGCTTAAGGACTTTAACCTCGACGTTGAACCTGGCGAAGCGATCTCGCTTGTGGGTCACAGCGGAGGCGGCAAGACTACAGTCGTCAATCTATTGCTCCGGTTTTATCGACCAACATCCGGCCGCATCCTGCTTGATGGTGTGCCGATTGAACAGATTCCACTCTCGACGTTACGCCAGCAGATTGGGCTTGTGCAGCAAGAGACTTTTCTTTTCTCCGGGACGCTGCGAGATAACATCGCTTACGCAAATCCAGACGCGACCACAGAGCAGATCATGGATGCTGCCCGCGCCGCCTGTGCACACGACTTTATCATGCAATTGCCGAAGGGCTATCGCACGGAAGTAGGTGAGCGCGGCGTTAAGCTTTCAGGCGGGCAGCGGCAGCGCATTGCGATTGCCAGGGCCTTGTTACGCGACCCGAGCATTCTGATCTTCGATGAGGCG